>CAZMQR010000025.1:0-15357 GCA_964568325.1 uncultured Chloracidobacterium sp.
TATAAGTGGAACGGCAGCACATTCATCATCCAGGGCAAGCGTCACACGTATTCGATCGCGGACGCCGCCTTACCCGCCCAGGAGAACCTGGGTGACAAGGTCAATGAGCCGCCCAAAAAGAAGAAGTAGGAAGACCGAGGCCATCGCGCCAGACAAACGCGCCGGTTACGCTGAGATACCGAACTACGGCCAATAGGCCGACGTAACGAACAGCCTTTGTATGCGCAAGGCTGTCGATCAGCTCAGGAAGGCCGCTCCCCCAAAAGTAATGAGAAGGATCACGCTGACGAACGCGTTGGTCGTAAAGAATGCGGCGTTCATGCGGGAGAGATCGTCCGCCCGGATGAGCGTATGCTGATACATGAGCAGCGCGGCGGTCGCTGCAACGCCTACAAGTGCGAGCCAAGCCATGCCCGTCGCCAGATACAACAACACCACTACCACGAACGCCTGAAAGTGGAATAGCCGAGCTATCCAAAGCGCATTCCGGACTCCGAAGCGAGCCGGTATCGAACGAAGTCCGGTGCGTCGATCAAACTCGTGGTCCTGGCAGGCATACAGCACGTCGAATCCCGCAGTCCACATCAGCACGAGTAGCGAAAGCAGTATTGGGACCTCGTCGGCCAGAGAGCCGCGAACGGCTATCCAGGCTGCCGACGGCGAGATCGCCAATGCGAGCCCGAGCAGCAGGTGAGCAAAGGCCGTGAATCGCTTTGCATACGAATATCCCAAAATGACGAGCAAGGCGACGGGCGACAGGGCAAAAGTCAGCCAGTTGAGCAGGTACGACGCAGCGAGAAACACTCCGATCGACACATAAAGAAATACCCACGCAAACCCTACAGACAGCTTTCCGGCCGGAAGTTCACGAGCGGCGGTTCGTGGATTTGCGGCGTCGATATCGCGATCGACGATCCGGTTAAAGGTCATTGCGGCCGATCGCGCTCCGACCATCGCGATCGTTATCCAAAGTATCTGCCACCATGTAGGCAGCCCTTCGGCCGCCAGTATCGCGCCGAGAAATGCGAACGGCAAAGCGAACAACGTGTGCTCGAACTTGATCATTTCGAGCGTGGTCTTAAATTTACTCAACGTCGAGGGCATTCAGTGTCTTGCACCGCCGGTGCGGGCTGAGTGGAGACGCTGCGCCTGGCGCCTGACGGCGTCAGAGACGTTGCGGTTCTTGCTAAGCGCGGCCAGGTCACGGAGTTGCAGCTTCGTCATTATGGTCATCACATTTGCGAACGGCGTACGAGGGTTCTTTGCGAGCGAGTGCGTGACGTTGTAGCTCTTAGACCACTGTCGATTGGCGGCGATCAGCCGAAGAATGTCCTCGGCGACTGAACGCATCGACGCTATCATCTCGATCTCTTGTTCGGTAATGCGCGGATTGTTGACAACGGCGCTCGATACCAGGCGATTGGGGTCGCGGATCAGGATGTTGCGGGCTTCGCGGTCGCCCTTCATGCCCAATTTTACGCGGTCCTTGACGCCCATTTTCATAATACGGTTGATCATCGATATGCGGTCACCGGGAATTTCCTCGCCCTCCGTTTGAAGTTCGCCGATGATCTTGCCAATCGCAGCTTTTCGCTGTTCCTCAGATTCCTCATAGATCTCCTCGATATATTCGAGGCTCATCCATGAATCGTCAGTCTCATGGTCCGGGACCTCAATAAGGTCGGCAAGGAGGATGGCGTCTTCGACGGTCAGGCCGGGCCCGTCGAGATCATCGGCAAACTCCGCTTGCTCGAGGAATTCGGCGGCAGCTTCGTTGCCTCGGGCCCGAAGCTCGTTTGCGATCTGCTGTGCACCGCGTTCTTTCTCGAAGAACTCGCGTTTTACTTCAGCGGCACGCCGTTCTGCCTCAGGCGTACGGTTCGAGTTTCCGATGATCGCGTCAATGATCGCCGGATTCTGGATAAGTAGCTGTTGGTTGAACGAGATGAGTTCGAGCAGCGAACCATTTTGCGTCGAGCGAGCGAGAGCAGCTATCGTATCCGGCGGCGTGCGCGAATCTGTAATGACCGCCTCATGGACGCCCGCCGGGAGTTCGCTTTGTGTGGCAAAATACCCGAGAACGCTCGGAGCGACCGCACCCGAACGGACAGTCGCCTCGAGATCGCCCGATTGTTGTGATCTGAGCGCGGTAACGGCATTCTCGCGGAGCTCCGCGTCATCGCCCTGACACAACGCGACGAGGATCTCAAGCAGGTCGGCCTGCGCGAGCGGCAGTGCTCCTCGCGACGCAGCCAATTGGGCGGCGCGCGGGGCAGACCCGTCGAGGACTGCCCTCACGACCGGATTTGCCGAGACGATCTCAGAACTCATATAGGAGAACCCACGCTATTTCGCCTATAAACAATGAGGAGGAATGGCCACAGCCAATGCGATAATTCTAGCACAGGGCTCCAATTTTCTTGACTAACCCGCTGTGCATAACATAGTTTAATAGTTTGGGCCGAGCGGTCGGCTAGCCGCTTCGCAACATTCCTCAACGCTTCATCAGAACGAATGATAAAACAGCAACTTAAGCAATCGATCGCCGATCATGCGGCGCGGATCGGTGTCATCGGCCTTGGCTACGTCGGGCTGCCGTTGATCGTCGAGTTTTGTCTCAAGGGTTTTCACGCGATCGGCTTTGAGGTCGATGAAGCAAAGGCCGCGGAGATAAATGCGGGCCGGTCGTATATCGTCGACGTGACGAATGAGGATGTCGGCACGTGTATCGAGGCGGGGAAACTCATCGCAACCACAGATTTTAGCCGCCTTGCTGAGTGTGATGTGATCATCATTTGTGTGCCGACGCCACTCCGTAAGACAAAGGACCCGGATATGTCTTACATCCTCACGGCGGGTGGCGAAATACAGAGATACATGCGCGGCGGCCAGCTAATTGTCCTCGAATCAACAACTTATCCCGGCACGACCGATGAGGTGCTGCAGCCAATGTTCGAGGAAAAGGGATTCGCGCTCGACCAGGATTTCCTGCTCGCATTCTCGCCCGAACGTGTCGATCCGGGCAACCCGCAATTTCAGACACACAATATTCCAAAGGTCGTCGGCGGCGTGTCTGCTGACTCGACCGAGATCGCCGCATTGCTGTATTCGCAGATCGTCAACGAAGTTCATCCGGTGTCGTCAGCCCGCGTGGCCGAGGCTGCAAAGCTCTGGGAGAACACGTTTCGGGCAATAAACATTGGCATGGCGAATGAAATGGCCAAGCTTTGCAATGCGCTTGGGATCGATACCTGGGAGGTAGTCGGTGCGGCTGCGACAAAGCCGTTCGGATTTATGCCGTTCTATCCCGGGCCGGGGATCGGCGGCCATTGCATCCCGCTCGATCCGCACTATTTGTCGTGGAAGGCCAAGCAGCACGGCTTTGATTCGCAGTTCATCAGCCTCGCCGAACAGGTTAATTCGACAATGCCGAACTACGTAGTCGAGCTTGTCACTCGTGCTCTCAACGACGCAAAGAAAGCCGTTAACGGCTCAAAAGTCCTGATACTCGGCGTGGCCTACAAGAAGGACATCGACGACATGCGCGAGTCTCCGGCTCTCTCGATAATCGACCTTCTTCGTGCCGACGGTGCCGATGTCGTTTATCACGATCCGTTCGTTCCAGAGGTCACCTTTGACCACGCCTACACCATCGGGGACGCTGAGCCCCTGAGTAATCAGGAACTTACGGACGAACTCGTCTCATCTTCAGATTGCGTGATCATCTGCACCGAGCACTCGGCCGTGGATTATCGATGGGTTTGCGAGACCGCCCCGCTGGTCGTCGATACCAGAAACGCATTGTCACCTGAAGTGCGAGATGGGTGCCGAGCCCGTGTCATCCGCCTATAATTTCAAACTTGAGACCTCAAATACCAAAACTCAAGGTTCTTCTGATCGCCGGTGCCCGGCCGAACTTCATGAAGGTCGCGCCGATCTATGCCGAGATGCGGCGGCGGCCCGATGAGTTTGAACCGCTGATAGTGCATACGGGGCAGCATTACGATGCTGCGATGTCAGATGCGTTCTTTGAAGACCTCAGAATGCCGCGGCCGGATATCTACCTGGGCGTAGGGTCGGCGTCGCACGCAGTGCAGACGGCCAAGATCATGACCGAGTTTGAGCCGGTTGTCCTTGAGCACAAACCTGACTGGGTCATTGTCGTCGGCGATGTAAATTCGACCATTGCCTGCGCCCTGGTTTGTGCAAAATTGGGCGTGAAAGTGGCCCATGTCGAGGCAGGCCTACGTTCGCGCGACCGCTCGATGCCGGAGGAGATCAATCGAATATTGACTGATGCGATCTCCGACCTGCTGTTCACAACATCACCGGATGCTGAGGTAAATCTTGCAAACGAAGGAGTTGAGGCGACTAAGGTCCATTTTGTCGGGAACGTGATGATCGACTCGCTGCTCGAGCATCTCAAGCTGGCGGAGCGTTCGACCGTCAGGGCCGACCTCGGCCTCAACGACGGTGATTACGCCGTTCTCACACTGCATAGGCCGTCAAATGTTGACGATCGCGAGACATTCGAGGCCATCACAGGCGCAATTGTCGAGATCGCAGAAAAACTTCCTCTTGTCTTTCCCGTCCACCCGCGAACGAGGGCCCAGATAAACGCATTTGGCCTGGCCGGCCGCCTTGAAAGTGTGCGAGTCCGCCTAATCGAGCCGCTCGGCTACCTTGATTTCATGCGTCTTTACAGTGGGGCCAGGCTTGTGCTTACCGACTCAGGCGGGCTGCAGGAAGAGACGACGGTCCTCGGCATTCCGTGCCTGACGCTCAGAAACAACACCGAGCGGCCGATCACGATCGAGATGGGAACAAATGTCCTTGTCGGGACGGATCCGAAAACGATCACTCGGGCTGCGTTTGCGGTGATCGGAGATGAGAAAGCAAAGTCTAAGTCCAAGATCCCGCCGTTGTGGGACGGCCACGCCGCAGAGCGCATCTGCGACGTGCTGTCGGGCCTCGCAGGCTAAGGCTCCCGAATACTACTCGAACTTCACCGAAACGATCTTTGATACGCCGGGCTCCTGCATCGTAACGCCGTAGAGAGCACGAGCAGCTTCCATCGTGCGTTTATTGTGCGTGATGACGATAAACTGTGTCTTTTCAGACATTTCCGCGATCTTTCCGGCAAAGCGGCCGATGTTCGCATCGTCGAGCGGGGCGTCGACTTCGTCAAGTAGGCAGAATGGCGACGGACGGTACCTAAAGATGGCGAGTACGAGTGCGATGGCGGTCATGGCCTTTTCGCCGCCGGACAGTAGTTGAATATTCTGCAGCCGCTTGCCCGGGGGCTGAGCTACGACCTCGATGCCGGCCTCGAGAATATCGTCAGCCTCCATCAGGGTCATTTCGCCGCGGCCGCCGCCAAACAGTTCCTGGAAGAACTCCGCAAAATTCGCATTGATCGACTCAAAAGCCGTGCGAAATCGTTCACGTGAGCGCTTTTTGATCTCGCTGAGCGCCTCCTCAGTTGCGGTGATGCTGTCAAGAATGTCCTGACGCTGCCCGGTTAGGAACAGATGGCGTTCCTCGGCCTCGCCAAGCTCCTCGAGGGCGAGCATGTTGATCGCGCCAAAACCATCGAGGCGGAGACGGAGGTCCTCGGCTTGCGTGCGAGCATCAGTAAGAACAAATTCAGGAACGGGCGTGATCTCATCGAAGAGGTCCGCAAGCAGCAGGCCGAGTTCCTGTTGACATTTCTCACCGATATTCTTTAGCTCTGTCACGGCCTCAGCCTGTTGGATCTCGATCTCGGCGCGTTCGTTACGGGCCTCGCCGAGACGGCGATTGATCTCGGCCAGTTCGTCGCTTGTGGCATCAGAAAGTTGACGGGCCTCGGTCAACATTGTCACGGCCTGCGTGATCTCGACCGTCTCGCGTTCGACCTCATCACCGGCTGAGGCGATCCGGTCGGTAATGGCGGTGATCTCCTCGTGCAGAGCCTTGATCTTTGCCTCGGCCTCGCTGTGTTCGAGCGTTTGAAGCACGAGGCGCGACTCGATCTCTTTCGCCTCATTCTCGACACGGCGAAGGGCCGATATCGCTGACCGCCGCCGCTCGTCAGATGTCGCGGCGATCATGCGCTTTTCACTCAACACGCCGAGGGCCGCTTCGGTAAGCCCACGGGCAGCAGCGAATTCGGCGGCAATGCGTTCGAGCGCCGCTGACGTCTCGGCCCGTGCGGCATCAGCTCTGTGCTTTCCGCTGAGGGCTTCGGCGCGTTTGCTCGTTGCGTCATCGATCTCGGCCTTGACCTGGCCGGACTCATCGGCGACGAGCTTGCGGTGCCGCTCGGCGCGGTCGATCTCGTCCTTGGCCGCCCTGACCTGGATCTGGAGGCCGTGAATGCCGCGATCTACCTTGATGAGCAGCGACTGCAGATCGACCATCTTGCTCTCATTGTCAACGAGCGACATGCGTGCCGACTCAACCGCGGCGCGCGCATTCTCGATACCCGAATCAAGACGTGCACAGTCCTCAGCAAGCTGACTCAACTCACGCTTAAAGGCCAAAAGCGACGCATTGGTCTCGCCGGCCTTCTGCTTGCCCGCGATCATCAAGCGCCCGTTAAGCAAAATGTCGCCGCCGAAATTGACAAGAGTCTCACCCATTGAGGCGCCGTCAAACTCATGAACAAGCCGTGCCGACATCTCGCGCGGGAACACCTGCCACATTGCCGCCTCAAGCTCACCCGAAACGCCGAGAGCTTCTGCGATCGTGCCTTTGGCCGCAGAACGCGAAGCAGCAGGGCCACCCGACAGGACAATGATGGCAGTCCGGCCAACATCATTTGCATTGAGCCAATTCGAAACGCGCGTCGCATCATCGAGCGAATCGACAATGACGGATTCGAGAAACGGCCCAAAGAGCGTTTCGACCGCAGTCTCAGCCTCTGCCGTAACATTCAGCCGATCCGCAAGGACACCGCCGAGACGGACGCCAATGTCCTTGGCCGCGGCAAAGAGCTTCTGGACCTGCGGCGTGTAGACGGCACGATCCTCTTCGAGCTCTTTCAGGGTCGCAAGGCGATATCGTTTAGCCGCGTGTTCATCCTGCAAGCCTTGCAGGTCAGCCTCCGCGGTCCGCAATGCGTTGCGTGCATCGCCTGTCACCGCGAGAAGCAAATCCTTCTCGGCGTTAAGCTCGACGAGCTTGGCTTCCTCCGTCGCGAGCGTGTCGGCAAGCTGCGACGCAGTTCTCTGGTTCGCTCCAAATGCATCGTCCGCCCGCTCGCCTTCTTTCTCAAGGCCGATGGCACGCGAGGTGAGACGCTCAAGATTGTGGTCGAGCTGGCGGGCTAGTTCATCAAAGCGCTCGACGGCCGCCGTGTGCTGCATCAACTCGGAACGGAGCGATTCGATCGATGCCTCAACTAGTGCAAGAGCCTCAGCTTCGCGTCGATGTGTTTCCTCAGATTCGCGAAGTACTGACTCGGCGGCGGCGTGTTCTGCCGTCTCACGACGTTCATCCTCGGCGAGCCGGCCGATCTCTGTCGCGAGCAACTCCTGTCGCTGGCGGCTGGCCGCGATCTCGCCGCGAAGAGCCTCACATCGGGCGTTCAGTCCGACGATCTGGTCGGATTTGTAAATATGCTCGCGTTCCGCTCGGTCGCGTTCTAAAGCGTTATTGGCGTGGATGCGGCGAATCTCGGCGAGGCTCTCCTCGGCAGTTCGGGCGCGATGCGTGTTCTCTTTTCCCGCCTCTTCTTTTGCCGCGAGCTCGTCGTGCAAGTGTTTCTCAGCGTCGCCCGCGGTTGCGAGCCGCGTTCTTAGCTCTTCGGAAAGCTCGGACAGATAACGCCCCTCGGCTGCGTAGAGCTTGCGCAAGAGGTCGCGAAACTCCTCCTGCATTATTTTGAACCGGCGCGTCTTTGCAGCCTGACGCCGCAAGGAATTTACGCGAGTTTCGACCTCGGAAATGATGTCGAAGATACGAGCGAGATTTGATTTTGCGGTCTCAAGCCTTGTCTCGGCTGCACGCTGGCGGGCACGAAACTTTGAGATGCCGGCGGCCTCCTCGATGAGGCTGCGGCGATCTGCGGGCTTGGCCGACAAGATCTGGCCGATACGGCCCTGTTCGATGATCGCATAATGAGCTCCCGACAAGCCGGTGCCGGCAAAAAGGTCTGTAATATCGCGGAGCCGGCATGCCCGGCCATTGAGCATGTATTCGCTCTCGCCCGAGAGATACAGGCGACGCGTTACGCTTACAGCCTCGCCCGGGGCGAAGTCAAGGGCGAATGAACGCGGGCGCCAATGGCGTTTCGCCTTGACCTTTGTCTCGACGACCTGTGCCGAACCGACGGCAAGGGCTTTGACGGTCTCGACCTCTTCGGTCTCGGCTGCGTCGTTAAATCCGTTGTTTTCGGCAACGGCGTCGGCGACAAATTCCGGCTCAGGATCTATCCCCAAGACCTCGTCCATATCGACCGCCGAATCGTCGATGCCGGTCAGAGCCTCGTCTATGTCCCCAAGTTCGCTCTGGTCGATATCGAAGGTCGAGTCGTCGCGAACGAGGTGCAGCACGACCTCCGCCATGCCGCTCGGCTTTCGATCTTTGGTTCCGGCAAAGACGACATCCTTCATCTCGCCGCCACGCAAAGATTTCGCGCGCTGCTCGCCCAGCACCCATGCGATCGCGTCAGACACGTTCGATTTGCCGCAGCCATTCGGCCCGACCACGGCCGTGATGCCGTTGCCGGTAAAGACAACCTCGGTATAGTCGGCAAACGACTTAAATCCCGTGATCTCTAGGCGCTGAAGTCTGAACATTCTATATAGTGCCGCTGAATTGGGAAAGCACTATATTTTGTTGTATTTTGGGCGCGAAGTCAACCTAAATGATCTCTCCGCCGACATCTCGCAAGCCTTGCTTCTCGGCCCGCTCATTATCGAGTTCGGTCAGAACGTCGAGGAGAAAATTGGTGTTGCTTGACACATTGATCACCACCGGAAATTCGTGATCGGCAGTCGAGAATTCAAATGTGCCGCTGTTTACCTCGATCAACTGGCGAAAAGCCGCGATGCCGTTGTGGCCATTACACTCGGCATCGACGATCTTACCCTCATTGAACGACACATTGCCGAGGTGCAGATCCGATTTGATTATCAGCAGGCCCGTCATCTTGGCGCTTTCGATGACCTGCACCGAGTCAAAGATACTGACGTATGCGAGATTGCCGGCAAAGGTTACGTCCGTTCGCACCTTTTGCGGCGAGCGATCACGATTGACAGCAAAATCAGGCCTGCGCGCCCGACGGATCGCCTCAAGGCCCGGTGCTACTGAAATTCGCGGATCGAGCAGCTTTGCCTCTTGCAGGCGGTCGTAAGCGAGGTCAAAATCCTCGCGGCCGATGTATAGACTCACCAGCGCAAGGCACTGTTTGGCAGCCTCGTTGAGATTTTTCTGTCGCACGCAGATCTCGCGCATCTTTTCGCGAAGGCCGATCGAGCGCGGCGAACGTTCGAGCGACGTGCGCAACAGGTCAAATGCCTTTTCGGGCGACGAGTACTTTACAAAAAGGTCTGCATCGAGCAACACCGATTCGATCGTCGTCTCGGTAACCGGCACCTGTGCCTCTGTCAAAACCGTTTCCATAGCGACAGTTGAACAAAAATGTTCAACAATCAAATCTAGCACGTCTTACCGATCACGTCACTACATTTTCTCCGGGCGCAAAAATGCCGCCCATTGCTGGGCGGCAGATCGTGGCAATACTAGAAATCAAATCGGAGGCCCAATCTTACCGTCCGCGGCCGATACGTCCGCGTCGGCGCAAGGAATTGATCCATCGCGCTCTGGCGAAGGATTGCGTTAGAAGAATTGAGACTGTCGAAATTGATAAAGTTCGATCCGAAACTGAAAACGCGCCAGTTTAGGACATTCCCAAACTCTGCCGATGGGCGAAGCTGATAACGCTCACCGAACTTAAAGACGCGGCTAATATTCAGGTCAAAGATATATTGCCGCGGGCCATGGCCGGCGTTACGAGGCAGATTGCCCGGGCTGCCGATGGTTGGCTGAGAAAGTTGAGCGGCCAATGATGCTGGAAAGGCAGTGCCGAATGTTCGCCACTTGAGATCCTTTAAGTCGCCGCTGAAGTTTGGACGATCCGTCCCGACATCATCGAGGTTTCGATCATTTCCGCCAACTGAGATATTAAACGGGGCGCTCGTGCCAAATCGGAAAAGCGGCGAGAATCGCAGCTTGCCAAGCCAGGCCGGCGTGTCGAATGTCCCCGTAAACGCAATGCGGTGACGGCGGTCGAGCAGGCTCCGCGAATATTCTGATGCAAAATCGCCCACGATCTGAGGTGATGAAGTGTTGACAATGCCGTCGTCCTTCAGGCTCGACAGGGTATAGACGAGCCGCATCGAGCCCGCAAACCCATGGCCCCATTTTCGATACCGGTTACGCACCTCAAACGTGATTCCCATGTACTTGCTGCGGCCCGGCGAGTAAACATGCTCAAACTGGCTGAGATTGCCTGACGCAAATCCCGGACGCAGATGATGGATCGCGGCCAAGGCACGACAGATCGGTGACAGCGTCGGCGAATTGATCGGATCGAGGGCGCTTTCGCAATCAGACCGATTTTGGGACGAGTTGAGATTTACATTACATGTCTCACTCGCGCTGCACGATCCACCGTTAAGGTCCAAGAGTCCTACATCATCCGTCGGCGAACCAAGGAAGAAGCGCGATATGCCGGTGTTGACGCCCAACAGATAGTCCGTAAACGTGATCCGCCCGTCGTTGTCGCGGTCAGGGGTGCCTGCGGGAAGCACAGGAGCATTGATATTCTTCTCGCGCCATAGGTGGATGGTGCGGTTGTAGGTAGCGTTGGTCTCAAACACGATCCCCTTAAAGATCTCGCGTTCAAACCCGAGGTTAAACTGATAGCTCTCAGGGATCTTGATATTTGGATCGAGTTCGCGAAAGCCTCCCGTTCGAGAAAGTTCCCTCACGGTCATCGTCTCGGTCGCATTCACCTGTATCGCAGTATCGAGGGTCAGCGGATTGGGGAATTGCTGACTCAGGAAGGTTCGAATACGGGCAAACTCTACGTTAGCAGGGAACCGTATCCGTGAATCGAAACGCAGCTCCTGCGCACCCGATGTAAAGTCGTCAACCGTGCGAAGCAGCACGCGATTAAAGAACCGGCCTGCACCAAATCGGATGACCGTCTTGTCGCCCTTAAATGGGTTCCATGCGAACGAGAGGCGCGGCCCCCAGTTGTCCTTATCGCCGATGATCGTCTCGCGCTCATAACGAAGGCCGAAGGCAAGCGTAAACTGCGGACGGATCCGCCATTCATCCTGGCCGAAAAAGCCGTAATACTTGTTCTTCAACGCAGACGACGTGTTGAAGTTCTGCTGAAAACTCGTGACGTTGTTCTGGTTAAAGAAATAGAAATTAGAAAATCGGTACGTTCCGGTGGCGTCAAACCGGTCGATGTACTCGGTGTCGACATTATGAAAGTCGCCGCCAAAGCGGAGGTTATGCGAGCCGGCGATGTGCGTATAGGTGTCCTGCACCTGAATGCGGTCCTCTTTACGGTCACTTGATCCTGATGTTGATGCGCTGAAGATCTGGCTGGCCGAGAAAGGTTCGCCCGGCGGCGTAAATCCGCCGACGATCACGACCGGAGCACCGGAACCGCCCACCGGCGCGGCCGACGGCCGCAGCCGCGAGTATTGAAATCGGAGTTGATTGACATCGTTCGCCCCGAGAACCAGGTTATGCGTTGCATTAAATCCGTCGGTGTTGCGCACTCGGCCGATCAAAGCGTCGGCCAGTCGGTTAGTTCCGGAGTACTGCCTGAGATCGTTAAAACGTCCCAGTTGATAGACGAAAGTGAAGGAATTCTTTGCGTTGGCGTTCCAGTCAATCCGGGTCGAGAACGTATGGCGTTTCGATGGCGTGTCCGCCAGTGAAATGTACGGAGCAACGAGAATGAAATTCGAACCACTGTTCGACGGGTAGGTCTGCGACGGGTTCGTCGGTGCCGGCAGGTCGAGTCGGGATTGGTTATCGACCGGGACAAACACATCGATTATCGTGTCCTCAAGGAACTTGTCATGTTCGTACGAGGCGAAGAAAAACAACTTGTTCCTGATGATCGGCCCGCCGAATGTAAAGCCCGGATCGTGGTTTTGAAGTGGCGCACGTGCGATGCCTCGGCGATTGTTATTCCAGGTATTCGCATTCAGCGCCTCGTCGCGAAAGAAATAGAACGCTCGGCCTCGATAGCGATTGCTTCCGCCGCGCGTGCGGATATTGACGCGGCCACCCGAGGCTCGCCCGTATTCGGCCGAGAACTGGTTAGTTATCACCTGGACCTCGGCAACGGACTCCAGCGACGGCTGGAAGCGAAACCCAGCCGAACGATCGTCATTGTTATCCAGGCCGTCAACCGTAATGTTATTTGAGTAGGCTGCACCGCCGGAGAGGGCAAATGTCCCGGCTTCTTCGGGCGTCGTCCCCTGCGCGTAGCTGCCGCGCGTGCCGCGATCGCCCGATAGGTCGCGGGTAGAAAGAGGCTCCTCGGTAACGCCTCCCAGCGTCAGCACCAGATCGAATGGATTACGCGTATTGTTCGGAAGTTCCTCGATCTCTCGTTCGGTAACGGTACCGCCGACAATAGTCCGCGTCGTATCGACCACGGGCCCGTCGTCACCAGTTACTGTTACGGTCGTCTCGGCACGAACATCAGCCGGCGACAGGCTGAAATCCTGAGCCACATTCTGAGCAGCGATCGTTCGGATCTCTTCGGTAACCTGCACGCCGAAACCGCTCGCCTCCGCTTTGACCTTGTATGTCCCCGGCCTCAGTTGGACTATCTTATAGCGTCCGTCGTCATTGGTCGTGACGGTGCGGGCCTCGCCCGTCTCGACTAGAGTCGCCGTCACCGACGCGCCGACCACGGCAAGGCCATTGGTGTCAGCCACACGGCCTGCGATCGAGACATTATCGAGGTCCTGAGCGACCGTAACCAAACTCAGCGCTGCAAACAGAGCGCACAGAGCAGTAGCACGCAAACACATTCTTCCAAACATCGGATTCTCCTAAATTAGAAAGGGCTAGATTTGTAGAAATCCTATCTCAGAACGAACACGAACGCAACGGGAATGCAGATGTTTCGGCGGCGCTGCCGGATCATTCATCATCGACGCCATGGCCGCGTAATCGCGTTACTCGCAATCGGGAGACGGGAATGAGGGCCGAACTCGACGAAAAGGTCTCGGTTTGGCGCGAAAATTCGCTGGCGTGGGCCTTGAGGTATTCGAAGAATTGCTCAAACTCGCGCTGCATTTGGTCCATCTTTTCGCGCATGTTGAGGATTATCTCGACGCCGGCCAGATTAACGCCCAGATCGCGTGTAAGAGAAAGGATCACTTCAAGGCGTTCGATGTCGGCGTCCTCATAAAGGCGCGTGTTGCCAATAGACCGCGAGGGTTTGAGCAGGCCTTCCCGTTCATACAGTCTCAGCGTCTGCGGATGTATCTCGTACATTTCCGCAACAGCGCTGATAGTGTATGTGCGCGGCTTTTTTTTCATAGTTGCGAGGTTTCGGAGTTACGAGGTTGGGAAGTTTTCGTGGATTCGCGTAGGTATCTAGCCAAGGCCAGCGCCATGCGTGATATCTCAGATACCAAGCCGTAGATCGCCTGAAAATCAGACCGGACGATGTAGCCCAATCCGACTGCAACGTGAAGATGGCTCTGGACTTCATGGGCCGACCCGCGAGCAACATTGAGAAAGTTGGCGAATTCGGCATTGCTTTTGCGCCCATGGCCCTCGGCGATGTTCGCCATAATGGAAACCGTTGCTCGGCGGATCTGATCCCGCAGCCCATAATCCTTCGAGAATGAGCCGGTTTCGGTCAGTCGATAAATACGGAGCGTCACATCGTAAGCCTTCTGCCACGCCTGAATATCTTCAAATCCATCGAACTTTGACATAACTCCGAACTCCGTAACTTCGCAACTTCATAACTTCGTAACGCTATTCCAATCCCATCGCCTTGCGAGGGTTCTCCGGATTGAGTTTCTCAAACTGCCGTAACAACTCCTTCGTTTCTTCCGAAAGCACCTTAGGGAGAATGATCTTGACCTCGACGAACTGATCGCCCCGCAGTTGCGGGTTCCTCAGGCTTGGAAAGCCGCGCTCGCGCAGGCGGAATTTCTGGCCCGACTCGGTTCCTGCCGGGATCTTAAGATGCGCTCGGCCCTCGACCGTAGGGACCTCACTTTTCGTGCCGAGCGCGGCCTCGGGAACCGTGATCGGCACCGTTACATATACGTTGTCACCCTTACGAGTCAGGAACGGATGCTTGCCGACGTTGGTCAAAATATATAAGTCGCCAGGCTCTGCACCGAGGCGCCCGCCGTGTCCCTTTTTTGGCACGCGCACGCGCGAGCCGGTATCAACGCCGGCCGGTATCTTTACCTTTACCTGCTCGGTCTTCGGTGTCGTGCCTTTCCCGTGGCAGAGGCTGCACGGCTCGCGACGCCGCCCCGTCCCGCCGCAATCGGTGCATTGCCCCGAGAACTGCAGCCGTCCTCCGGTTCGCATTACCTGCCCGGTGCCCTTGCACGTCGAACACTGCACGACCGGGCCGCCGGTGTCGCCCGCGCCCTGACAGCGCGAGCATTGCTCGGAGCGATTGACCGTAAGATTGCGGGTCAGGCCGGTGAAAGCCTCTTCAAAACTAAGTGCCAGCGGCATCTCGATATCGCGGCCCTTCTTTGGCATCGGCCGGGGCGGCTCCGGCTGGGCGGTTCTCGCACCACCGCCGCCGAAGAGGTCGGAAAAGATATCCCGAAAACTCGAACTACCGCCGCCAGCTCCGGCCGAACTCGTGTCCCAGCTAAACCCCGAGAAATCGAATCCCGGCGAACCGGCCGAACCTGCTCCGGGACCGCTGCTTGTCGCGAATGGCGAGTCCGGATCGAGATTGTCCGCGTAGTAGCCGAAGCGGTCAAAGACCTTGCGTTTCTTCTCGTCCGAGAGAACGTCGTAGGCCTCCTGCACGTCCTTGAACGTGTCCTCGGCCGCCTTGTCGCCCGGGTTCACATCTGGGTGATGCTTGCGCGCGAGCCGGCGATAGGCCTTCTTGATCTCGTCGGCCTTGGCATCTTTCTTAACGCCGAGAATCTTGTAATAGTCCTTTTTGGCCATGCAGGAAAGTCACGGACAAGTTTAGAGGGACAAGGGACGAGAGAGCAACCCCGGCCACTTGTCCCTCGCACTTGTCCCTTATCTATCTACTTCTTTTCCTCGTCCTCGACATCGACATACTCGGCGTCGATGACATCGCCCTCGTCCGAGGATGCGGTCGAA
>CAZMQR010000026.1:0-14405 GCA_964568325.1 uncultured Chloracidobacterium sp.
GCCGTCCGAATTGAATGTCATGAACGAATCGCGGCGGAAAGTCCCGGTAATGTTGCCGCCGAGCCCGACGGTATGCACCGCCGCAAAGCGATTGAAGACATAGCTCTTTAACGCCTCACGAAAATCGCCCTCGTTCGCCGTAAACCGCTTTACTATACGGTCGATCTCGGCCGGCGACAGGTCTGTCCTCACAACACTTGATGCCTGCGCGACGGCAACACCGGCGAGCGAGACCAAAACAAGGATCACGAATACGAATTTGCTCATCATTGTGTAATGCGAACCTAGATCATAGATGCCCATACTGATCGATACGTTGACCATCAGCGACTATAGCCCATCCACGATCTCATTTAACGTTTGCGAAGGCCGCATCGCTGCGTATGTCTTCGCGCGATCCGGATGGTAGTAGCCGCCGACATCCTGCGGTCTTCCCTGTGCCCCGATCAACTCCTCGTTGATCTTCGCTTCGTTCTCGTTCATGGCTTTGGCGACGGGTGAAAAGATCGCAGATACCTCGGCATCGGCAGCCTGCGCTGCCAGAGCCTCGGCCCAATACATTGCCAGATAGAAATGTGAACCACGGTTGTCGAGCCCGCCGACCTTTCTCGCCGGTGACTTGTCGGTTGCAAGGAATTTCGCATTCGCTTCGTCCAAAGCATCGGCCAGAACTTGCGCTTTGCGAGTGTTCTGCGTCTGCGCGAGGTGCTCAAGACTCGCTTGCAAAGCCAGAAACTCGCCGAGCGAATCCCAGCGAAGATATCCTTCGTGCAGGAACTGTTCGATATGTTTTGGTGCCGAACCACCGGCGCCGGTCTCAAAAAGGCCGCCGCCGTTCATCAGCGGGACGACCGATAGCATCTTCGCCGAGGTGCCTAGCTCAAGGATCGGGAACAGGTCAGTGAGATAGTCGCGCAGCACGTTCCCCGAGACCGAGATCGTGTCTTTGCCTTCGCGAGCCCGCTTCAACGTCTCGGTCATCGCATCTTTCACATCCATGATCCGAATGTCGAGTCCCGTCGTGTCGTGTTCGCCAAGATATTTCTCGACCTTCGCAATGATCTGCGAATCGTGTGCCCGGCCCTTGTCGAGCCAAAAGATGGCCGTTGTGTCCGATAGCCTCGCGCGGTTTACGGCCAGCTTTACCCAATCGCGGATCGGTGCGTCCTTGGTCTGGCACATCCTGAAGATATCGCCAGCATGAACACTCTGTTCGAGCAGAATATTGCCGTTCCCGTCCTCGACCTTCACGGTGCCTTCGCCTGCGACCTGGAACGTCTTGTCGTGCGAGCCGTATTCCTCGGCCTTTTGTGCCATAAGGCCGACATTCGGGACGGAACCGAACGACGTCGGGTCGATCGCTCCGTGCCGCTTCATGTCCGCGATGATCGCATCGTAAAAGCCGGCATACGTCCGGTCAGGGATCATGCAGACGGCGTCCTCTTCCTTACCGTCCTTGTTCCACATCTTTCCGCCGCCTCGAACGAGAGCAGCCATCGACGCATCTACGATCACGTCAGACGAAACGTGAAAATTCGTAATTCCGTTGTCCGAATTGACCATCGCAAGCCGCGGGCCGTTCTCGATCGCCGCGGCAATGCCAGCCTTGATCTCAGCTTCCTGCGGATGGCCTGTGATCTTCTCGAAAAGGGTCGCCAGCCCGAAGTTCGGATTTATATCCAGTGCATCGAACGTGTCTTTATACTTTTCAAAGACATTACTGAAATAGGTTTCGACGATCGCCCCGAAAATAATTGGATCGGAGATCTTCATCATCGTCGCCTTCAGGTGCGCCGAGAGCAGAATGTCCTTTTCCTTAGCCTCGCCGATCGCGTCCCGGACAAATGCTTTCAGGGCCGCAAGGTCCATTACCGACGAATCGATCACTTCTCCGGCCTTTAACGGAGCGAGGGTTTTTAGGACGCTTGTGGAACCGTCGTCGCCATAGAAAACGATCCTGAACTCACCATCCGCTTCGACCGTGGTCGAAGTTTCCGATCCATAGAAGTCTCCGCTCTTCATGTGCGCGACCGTGGTCTTAGAGTCCGTGTTCCAGACGCCCATGCGATGAGGCTTGGCTTTGGCGTAATTCTTTACCGCACGCGGCGCCCGACGGTCGGAATTTCCTTCCCTGAGCACTGGGTTCACCGCGCTGCCGAGGACCTTCGCGTACTTCTTGTTTATCGCTCGTTCGTCGTCCGTCTTAGGTTCAGCGGGATAATTCGGCACGGCGAAGCCTTGCCCCTGAAGCTCAGCGATCGCTTCCTGCAATTGCGGAACGGAAGCAGAGATGTTCGGCAGCTTAATGATGTTGGCTTCCGGCCGTGTCGCCAATTCGCCCAACTCGCCAAGAGCGTCAGCGACCTTTTGGTCGTCATTTAGATACTCGGGAAAGTTAGCCAGGATCCTTCCCACAAGCGAGATATCCGGCACGTCTATCTCTAAGCCGGCGCACTTTGTGAAAGCCTTAATGATCGGTAAAAAAGAATGTGTCGCCAGCATTGGCGCTTCATCCGTCAGTGTGTAATAGATCCTTGATTTCTCTGTCATTCGATTGTCTTGTAATATCGTGACTTGTGTTAGTATTCAACCCTATTTTAGGGTGCTTCGACTCAAAACGTAAGTTTAGCCGGTGTGGTTGATATGGAAACCGTAGTTCAGCCCGCGTCCCAGGCCTTTTCCAACCAAATATGAAAAAAGCTCTGACCATTCTCGTATTTGCTCTCAACCTCGTCCTGGCTCTGCACGTCTCTGCCCAGGAGAGAGATCTGACGATCCTTTACACCAACGACCTCCACTCACATCTTGAGCCGCACATTGTGCCTTGGGTAAATAAGACGCGAAAGGTCGGTGGTTTTGTAAATATCGCGACGGCCGTCAAACGCGAAAAGGCCGCGAACCCAAATACTGTTTACTTCGACGCCGGAGACTTCTTTGCCGGGCCATATGTCAGCTCACTGACCAAGGGCGAGGCGATCTTCGATGCAGCGAATTACCTTGGGCTCGACGCCGCTTGCGTCGGTAATCACGAATACGATTACGGCTGGGAGAATGCCTTCAGGCAGTTCAAGCGCGTGAAGTTCCCGCTCCTGAACGGGAACATCTTCGTAAAAGGGACTAACAAACTCCACTGGAACAAGCCCTACATCATCAAGAAGGTAAACGGCGTTCGTCTAGGCATCATCGGGCTGCATGAAAAATTCGCGTTTGAAGACACGGTCGCTCCGGTAATGGTCAAGGGCGTTGACGTCCGCGACGAAAGGGTCTATCTCCGCAAGTACATCAAGGAGCTGCAGCCAAAGACCGACCTGATCGTCCTGCTGATCCACATCGGTATTCCCGGTACGCAGTCCACCGGCGGCGAGGCCGACGTCGTCCGGAATCACCAGCATGACATCGACCTCGCAAAGGCTGTGCCCGGCGTCGATCTGATGATAACGGGCCATCCGCATAGCGGTACGCCGACACCTATCGTTGCCAACGGAACGATCATCGTCTCGACCGATGCCTACACGATCGAGCTCGGCAAGCTCGAGATCACCTACGACAAGAAACTGGACAAGATCACGCAGTACAAGAACCACTTTGGTTATCTCTACGACGATGAATATGAGGACGATCCGACGATGGTCAGCGTCGTCAATAAATGGAAAGACAAGCTAAAGGCCATTACGGACGAAAAGGTTACGACCATCTCCGCGCCGTTGACGCGCTCCTATGGCGAGGAATCGGTGATGGGTGGCATGGTCGCTGACGCAATGCTCAACGCGCATCCGGAATACGACTTTGCCGTAACGAACAGCGGCGGCCTGCGACAGGACATCGAGACGGGCACGGTGACGGTGGGCGACCTGATCTCGGCGTTCCCATTCCCGAATATGATCGTGCAGCTCGAAATGAAAGGCAGCGATATGCGGACCGTCTTTGAACACGGCGCAGGCCTCACGAACGGCATTCTTCAGGTCTCGAAAGGCGTTGAGTTCGTCTATGACGAAAGCAAACCGGTCGGTAACAGGATCGTCAAATGTAGTATCAAGGGCATGCCGCTTGATGACAGCAAGACGTACAAGGTCTTGACCTCAAACTATTTGGCCGACGGCGGCGATGGCTTTCTTGCATTCAAACGGACGCTCTCATACAAGAATACCGGCGTAGAGATGGTGCAGTCGATGATCACCTATCTGAAGAGTTTTGATACCTATCACCCCAAGCTCGAAGGCAGGGTGAAAAGTCAATAGCAACAGAAATAGATCACTGTTAGTGCTGGTTCCGGTAGAGAGTAAGTTTAGGAGAGAAAGCTGATGAAAGGCTATGTTTGTTCGATATTGATAACCCTTGCCTGCTTCGCGGGGGCCATCTCTGCGCAGAATAAATGTGCGATAAGAGCATGGGTCGAAGATGCGACTCTAATAAAAGATATCTTCGTTCACGCGGAGCCGAGCACGACGAGCAAGACCGTCGGCGAGATCCCGTTTGTCATGGAAGACGGCGAAGAGACGATCGTCGACATCATCGGTTACAAGAATGGCTGGATTGAGATAGGCCGGGCTTCGAGCATAGAAGATCTGACGGTTTTTAGTGGGCTTGGCTGGATCCCTGCCAGCCGCGTGACCGCAAATGTCCAACGTCCCGACGGGAATTCGCGAAAAACGGCTCCGCTGTATTCTCGCCCGATACTTTCCAGCAAGAAAGCCGGCACGCTCCCGAGCGAAACTTTGGTAAAGATCATCGGCCATAGCTGCTTTGGGCTAAAGGTCAAACACAAGAACAAAACCGGCTGGCTGCCCAAAAAGTACATCTGCGGCAACCCCGTAACGACCTGCTCGTGACCAAACAAGGTATGGCGACCGGAAAGAAAGCAATTGTCTCAATAATCATGGGCAGCAAGTCCGACTGGCCGACTATGGAGGTTGCCTCACAGACGCTGGACGAATTCGGCGTGGCCCACGAGACAAAGATCGTCTCGGCCCATCGAACGCCTGACCTGTTGTTCGAGTTTGCCAAATCTGCCGAGTCTCGCGGCATCGAGGTGATAATCGCCGGGGCCGGCGGTGCCGCTCACCTGCCCGGTATGTGCGCGTCCCAGACGGTATTGCCGGTCCTTGGTGTTCCGGTCGAAACCAAAGCTCTAAAAGGCCTCGATTCACTCCTCTCGATCGCCCAAATGCCCGCCGGAGTGCCCGTAGGGACACTAGCCATCGGGCAAGCCGGCGCAAAGAATGCTGCGTTGCTGGCCATCTCGATCCTTTCCGCTTCGCGGCCAACGCTACGCAGGCAGCTTCGCAATTTTCGCTCGAAACAGACGAAAAGCGTGCTAAAATCACGGTTGGAGCGATGATATGGAACGAGTTCACATCGAAACGACTGTCCAAGACGGGCGAATAGTTATTGACGACCTCCCTTTCGATGATGGCAAGAAGGTCGACGTTTTTGTGACCGATAGCAAGAACGCAAACGGTGATGAGGTAGACCCATACTCTTTACGTGGAACGCCGTATCGCTATGATGATCCGTTCGCCCCCTTGATCGAGCCTGAAGACTGGAAGCCCTTCGCATGATCATTCTGGATACCCACATCTGGGTCTGGAATACACAGGGCGACTCGAGACTCAAGGATGATGTCAGACAGGTAATTGAACGGAGTATCTCTGACGGAATAGGAATATCCGCGGTCTCTTTCTGGGAGATCGCAAAGGCTGTACAACTTGGAAGGTTGGAACTCCCCGTCGATGTGGCAGATTGGTTCAAGGTCGCGTTAGCCTATCCGGGCATCCGGATCCTGCCGCTTACGGAGGAGATTGCGGTCGAATCGACTCGATTACCCGGAACCTTCCACAAAGACCCCTTCGACCAACTGATAGTAGCCACGGCCCGGATCCACGATGTTCCACTGATAACGGCCGATACTGAGATCTTGGCGTACGAACACGTCAAGCTCGCCAACAGTGATCGCCGGTGAGATCATTAGCTAGTTTCATCGACTTGACGTATCCTTTGTGACAACGATACTTCCAGGCTCAACTATCGGTGTTTTTGGCAGCGGCCAGCTCGGGCGAATGTTCGCCATTGAGGCCCGCAAGATGGGCTATCGCGTGCATACCTTCTCGCCTGACAGCGACACGCCGACGGGCCAGGTCGCCGATCTGGAGACAACCGCATCTTATGACAACCTCGATCAGGTTCGGGAGTTTGCGCAAAGCGTCGATGTGATAACGTTCGAGTTTGAGAACGTCCCCGCGGCCTGTGTCGAGGCGGCCAATGAATTTGTCGCCGTCCATCCTCGCGGCGAAGTCCTGCATACGACGCAGAACCGCCTGCGCGAAAAGACGTTCCTTGCCGGTCATGGCTTTCCCGTAGCTCCGTTTCGTCACATTAAGGAGATCGACGATCTGTATCGAGCAACGGACGAGATCGGGTTTCCGTGCGTGCTAAAAACGGCAGGCTTTGGCTACGACGGCAAGGGACAGGTCAGGCTCGCGGCCCGGCACGATATCGAATCTGCCTTTGCCTCGCTCGGCGGCACCGACGCCGTGCTCGAGGCGTTTGTCGATTTTGCAAAAGAGGTCTCGGTCGTGTGCGTACGCGATCAGGCCGGGGCATTCGCGCATTACGGCGTGATCGAGAATGAACACAAAAACCACATCCTCGACATCTCGTTCGCACCCGCCGAAGTCACAGAACAGACGACGCTGCGCGCCGTTGAGATCGCCAGAAACATTGCCGGGAAAATGGGATACATCGGCACATTGTGCATCGAATTCTTTCTCGCCTCAGATCAGCGGCTTTTGGTCAATGAGATCGCGCCGCGGCCGCATAATTCGGGCCATTTGACCTTCGACGCCTGTGTGACGTCGCAATTCGAACAGCAGGTCCGCGCCGTTTGCGGGCTGCCGCTGGGATCGACCGAATTCCTCCGCCCCGCTGCAATGGCAAACCTGCTCGGCGACATGTGGGCCGACGGCGAACCCGATTGGGCCGCCGCTTTGACAGATCCAAACGTAAAACTTCACCTCTACGGCAAGCTCGACGCGCGGCCGGGCCGCAAGATGGGGCACCTCACAGCCCTCGCATCCGACGCCGCGGCCGCCGCCGCCCTTGTTAGAAAGGCGCGTGGGCGGCTAGAGGCTTCTGCCTAGAGCCACTCCGGCCACCACGCCGAAAAAGCCGACCACTACGCTCAGCACCAGATATAGGATTGCAATGGTGAACTCACGCTCGACCACCAGGCCGTAGATCTCCATCTCAAACGTAGAAAACGTCGTAAATGCCCCGAGGAAACCGACTATTATTGCCATGCGGAGCGCATCGCTCACGACGACCTTGTCGGCCAGTACGATCATCAATAGCCCTATCAGGAAAGAACCTACAATATTGATCAAGAAAGTCGAGAGCGGGAATCGACGAAACACGTCTGCGACAGGCGAGATATTCAAGAGATATCGAGCGACGGCGCCAAACGCCCCGCCGATGGCGACGGCAGTTATCCTGATAGCGGTTTCCATAGACGAATTATACACTCGTATTGACGCCGGCCGCTGCAGATTAGTTTGCACGCCCTTTTGCAGCAATATAAACTCAAACTCTATGGTCGAGGCCCTCGCCTTTTCGCGACATGCTGACCGAGCGACCGTTTATTCGCAGATCGCTCCGCAGATCGACGCGCTTGTCGACGGCGAGCCTGACGTGATCGCAAACCTCGCTAACATCGCCGCCGTTCTACGTGAAGCACTCGGCTTTTTTTGGGTCGGATTCTATCTTGTCAAGGGCGATGAACTCGTGCTGGGCCCATTCCAGGGGCCGCTCGCCTGCACGCGGATCAGGCACGGCGAGGGCGTTTGCGGACACGCGTGGGAACGTCGCGAGACCGTTATCGTTCCCGATGTCGACCGGTTTCCGGGCCATATCGCATGCAGTTCGGCTTCGAGGTCCGAGATCGTCGTGCCGATATTCAATGCCGACGGGACCGTCGCTGGCGTTCTCGACATTGACAGCGACCGCGAGAACGATCTTGATCAAACCGATGCCGACGGCCTCGGCCGCATCGTCAGGTCAATTGAGAGAGTCATCGAGGGCCACACGCACCCTCAGATGACTGAATGACGCCTATAGAACATCCCTATTGGGTTTGGATCACTTTCTTTTCCGTCGTCCTCATAGCGCTGTTTGTTGACATCGGTATCGTCAACCGCAAGGCCCACGCGCCCACGCGCAAAGAGACGTTTACCTGGGCAGCCGTCTGGGTATCGCTCGCGCTTGCATTCAATGCCTTTGTTTATTTTCAGGTCGGCAATCACGCCGGCGACTGGGCCGTAGCGCTGTCACAGGCAAAGCTATTCCTCACGGGATACCTCATCGAATTGTCGCTATCGGTCGATAATCTCTTTGTCTTCCTGCTGATCTTCACATTCTTCAAGGTCCCGAAAAAGTACCAGCACCGCGTACTTTTCTGGGGCATCATGGGCGCGCTCGCCCTGCGAATGATAATGATCTTCGCCGGTGCCGAACTGGTCGAGCGTTTCCACTGGATCATTTATGTTTTCGGCGCGTTCCTTGTGTATACCGGCCTGAAGATGTTCCAGAACACCGACGACAACTTTGAGCCGCACGAGAGTGCGATCGTCAAACTTGCGACGAAATACATCCGCATCAGTAAGCACTACGACGGCGAGAAATTCTTCACCGTGAACGACGGCGTCAAGACCGGGACGCTCCTGCTGCTCGTCCTGATAACGGTCGAGGTTACCGACCTCGTCTTTGCGGTCGATTCGATCCCGGCGATATTTGGCATCACGACGGACCGCTTTATCGTCTACACATCGAATATCTTTGCGATACTCGGCCTCAGAACGTTCTTCTTTCTGCTCGCCGATCTTGCCGACAGGTTCCACTTTCTCAAATACGGCCTCGCATTCGTGCTGACCTTTATCGGCGTAAAGATGCTCTTGCCGTTGGCCGCTCAAGGTTTGATAATGATGCTAGGCGACACCGACCAGTCGGGCTTTGCAACGCTCGTGCGCCGGTTTCTGGCCCACGAATTCGAGCAGACGGTCATTAACATCTCGCTGAGCGTTGTCGCCGGTGCGATAGCTCTGTCGATAGCGCTTTCGATACTTTTCCCACCACGGAAGCCCGAGGCGGGCGAAGCCCTCTCTGATGCAGGAGAATAAGTACCGCAAATTCTACGTTGACTGGTGGAATATCCGCCGCAGCACGATCTACCTGCTGATCGCGATCATCTTGCTCGGAGCGGGCATCCTTTGGGGGCTCTCATACGCTTCGCGGAATAATTGGTTCCTTCCGGATGAGCAGGCAAATGTTCCCAAGGACGCTGCCCGCATTGTCTCCTTCGAGGGCGACGTGAGGATCACGCGGGCAGCCACGCGCGAGACCATCGTCGTAAAGCAGGAGACCTTCGTTGCCGAAGGCGACACGATACAGACACAGTCTGACGGTCGGTGCATCGTCCAGATGATCGATGGCTCGACGTATTCTGTGCGTCCGAACAGCACGGTCGTTGTCAAGACGTCAACCAGCCTCTTTGGCGGCAAAAATGTGCGCGTAACGCTCGACGATGGCCAGTTGAACGTCCGCACGGACGACCAGCCACCGGACGTGAACAACATCGTCGAGGTTGCCGATTCTGAGAACAAGCTGCTGCCAAAGACCGACGCCAGCTTCAATGCCGATGAGACAGGCGGCGAAATTCGCATCAGCCGCGGCGGCGTGGAAACGACGATTGCGGGCGAGAAGACCACGATCAGCGAGAACGAATTTGCGTCTGTCAGCGGCGGCAAACTCTCGGCCCGCGAACGCCTGATGGCCCCGCCGCGGCCCACGCAGCCGGGCAATTCCGCACAGATCGTCGATCAGGGCGGCGGCGTGAGCGTGGCCTTTAATTGGCAGGACGCCGAGGGCAATCCGGGAGCGAATTATTATCTTCAGGTGTCGCGGTCGCCCACATTCGCGTCTGACGCCATTATGGTTGACCGCAGCGGAATGACGGCCCGTGAATTTCGGCTCGCAGGCCTTACGCCCGGCAATTACTATTGGCGCGTGAAGGCCACCGGCCGCTCCGGCCAGACGACGAACTGGAACGACGCGTGGAAGTTCATGGTCGTTCGCGCCGGCGAGCGGATGGCGATCGACGCCTCAGACTGGCGTGTGGAGCGCGTTGGCGGCAATGTTTATCTGCTCAGCGGCCGAACCCAGCCGGGCATGGCCGTCCGAGCGGCCGGCCGCGATACGTTTGCCGGTCCGGATGGCACGTTCCGTCTACAGATCTCATCGCCTTCAGTCGAAACCGCAGTAGAGATCGGCGACGACCGGGGGAATCGTGGCGGATTCATCATCAGCCTCAGGAACGGCGCTGTCCTCCGGCGTTATTGACACAGGAGGCCTCAGATATCGCACACGACCACGCCCACAACCAACCGTCTAACGCACGCTCGCGGCGGCTGAAGTTTGCGCTGGCGCTAACGTTGATTTACATGCTGGCCGAGGCGATAGGCGGATGGCTTACAAATTCGCTCGCCCTGATCGCCGACGCGGGCCACATGCTCACAGACGTCGCCGCAATGAGCCTGACGCTCGGGGCGATCTGGTTCGCGTCTCGCCCGGCAACCGCACGAAAGACCTTCGGTTACTACCGGCTCGAGATACTTGCGGCCTTTGTCAATGGCATCGCGCTCGCTCTCTTGTCGATCTGGGTAATTTACGAAGCCATCGGCCGCTGGACGGCCCCGCCTGATATCAACGGTTCACAACTGGCGCTGATCGCCGTAGGCGGTCTCATTGTTAACGTGATCGCCGCATGGCTGCTCCACGCCGGGCATCAGCATGACCTGAATATGCGCGGCGCGTTTCTCCACGTCGTCGGCGACCTGCTCGGTTCGGTCGCTGCGATCGCGGCCGGGCTCGCCATCACAGGTTTCGGATGGCTCTGGGCCGATCCGCTGGTCTCGATACTGATCAGCCTGATAATCATCATCGGCGCATGGCGTCTGATACTGGACTCGGTCAATGTCCTGCTCGAAGGGACGCCCGCTCACATAGACCTCGCCTCTGTCGAACGGACCATCCTTGAGACCGAAGGCGTCGCCGGCGTCCACGATCTGCATGTCTGGACGATCTCATCCGGGCTCGATGCCCTGTCTGCCCATATCAGCCATCCGGAATCGGTCGCCCATTCGGATCTGCTTGCCGCCGTCCGAACGCGGCTTCACGACCGTTTCGGGATCGACCATCTAACGATCCAGATAGAGACGCTCGACCGCGAAGCTGAGGCTGTCTACGTCTGTGAGACAGGGACCAAATGTTTTGAACCGAAGAAAGCCTGATGACCGGCATTGACCTCAAATACGGTAGCGGTACTCTGCCTCTCATCTATGATGAGTCCGGATTCGATATCCTTGCAGCTCCCGCTGCCGGAGCACCGCTCTCAGACGCCGAGATCAACGCCCGGCTCGATCGGCCGATCGGCTCGCCGCTGCTTGAAGACCTGATCGTGCCGGGCGAGACCGTCCTTCTAGTCGTGCCCGACGCAACACGGCAAACGGCGGCCGCGCAGGTCATCAATCTGCTCGTCCGCCGCCTGATCGCAAACGGGACGGCCCCACACGAGATGACGATCATCTTTGCGACGGGCATCCACCGAAAAGCAACGCCTGCAGAGAAAGCCGCCATCCTGACGCCGTTCATCTATCAACGAATAAAAACGCTTGACCATGGCCCGCGAGACCTGATGCAGATCGTCCGGTTCGGCGAAACGTCTGCCGGCATTCCCGTTGAACTGAATCGCACCTTGGCCGAGCACGATCACGTCGTCCTCATAGGCGGCGTGACGTTTCACTACTTCGCGGGCTTTGCGGGCGGCCGAAAGCTCGTGTGCCCCGGCCTCGCTTCGGCACGCACGATAACCGAAACGCACAAGCTCGCATTTGACTGCTCAGCACGGGCGAGACGCGACGGGGTAGGCACCGGCCTGCTCGACGGCAACGCCGTTCACGAGGCCTTCGTCGAGGCCGCTGCGATGGCAGCGGCTCGTTTCGCGATCAGCACGATAGTCAACGACGCCGGCGAGGCGACCGATGTATTTTGCGGCGACTGGACAAGATCGCACCGTGCGGCGTGTGACGCATACGCCGGCATGCATTCGATAACGATCTCAGAGAAACGCGATCTCGTGATCGCAAGTTGCGGCGGCCGACCTTTTGATATCAACATGATCCAGGCACACAAGGCTCTCGACGCCGCCTCGCAAGCCTGCACTGACGGCGGCACTATCGTGCTCCTCGCCGAGTGTCCTGACGGCTTGGGCCGTGATGACATGATCGATTGGTTCTCAGCCGCTGACAGCAGGACGCTCGCCGAGCGGCTGTGCGAGAAGTATCAGGTCAATGGCCAGACCGCTTGGAGTCTGCTGCAAAAGGCGGAGCGCTTCGATATTCGTGTAGTTACTTTGCTCACCGACGAGGCCGTGGCAGCAATGCGGCTTAAGAAGATTCAACCAGATGGCCTAGCCGAGTTTGCGCAAGGCAAGGGATATATCATTCCGGCCGCCTCTTCATTGAGGATAACGCTCTCGATATGAAACGCCGCGCCGAACCCATTACTATCGACAACATCAGGCTCGCGCATCGCGAACGTGGCCCTGAGATCAAACAGCGTCTCGCGGAATTCGCAGCTATCGGCAAGCGCGGCGACGACCGTGAGTTGTGGGCGGAGATGGTCTATTGCTTCTTTACCGGCGGCTGCTCGGCCCGGATGGGCCTGAATGCACTTGAGGCCGTCCGGCCGGTGCTCATGAGCGGCGATCAGGCCGAACTATCGGGCCGCCTCAGCGGCGTTCACCGGTATCCGAACGCACGTGCCCGCTACATCATCGCCTCGCGCGAATTCCTCACCGAACATTGCGGCCTTCGCCTGCGTAACAAGCTTCATAGCTTTGACTGCGGCCTCGAACGCCGCGATTGGCTGGTGCGCGAAAAGGGTATCAAGGGCCTCGGATACAAGGAGGCGAGCCATTATCTGAGGAATATTGGCTTTACCGGCTATGCGATCCTCGACAAGCACGTGCTGAACTGCCTCGCCGAACTGAAAATAATCGACGACCCAAAGCCACCCAACACACGCGCAAAGTATCTAATGATAGAGAACAAGCTTCGCAAACTGACTGAGGACCTACAGATCGATTTCGATGAGCTCGATCTAGTGCTTTGGTCAATGAAGACCGGTTCCATCCTCAAATGAGGCGGCAATGAAACAGAGGGAACTCAAGACTGCACCATCAGCGTCGTCACGATACAGGCGGGCGGCCATCCTCGTTTTTCTGCTTTCTGTCCTCTCAGCAAACATCGTGGCCGCTGCCACGCAGGGCGACACCGTAAAAACGCTGCTTCGAAAGGCTGCGAGGCTCACCAGGATCGGTTCCTACGGCGAGGCTGAAAAACTTCTCCGCCAGGCACACGCCCTCGACCCGAACCGTTCGGAAACGAAGATCGAGCTTGCATTTGCGCTGGCTAAACAACGCCGTCTGATCGAGGCCTACGATCTCGTGTTCCCGATCGCCAAGGGCGAAGCCGAGAATGCGAGGGCCTTTTCCGTCCTCGGCACCACGCTGCTCTATGCCGGACGCTTTGCCGAAGCGCGGCCGATCCTTAACCAGGCTATTCGGCTCGACCGGCGGCAGCATCTCGCTTGGGCGGGCTACGGAATGCTCGACTTTTATGAAAATGATATTGGCGAGAGTATCGAGAACCTTCGCGAAGCAGTCCTCCAGAAGCCGAATGAGCCGGACTACTTGTTTGCCCTGGCGCAGGTGACGGCACGCGCAGAACAATATCAGTGGGCGGCCGACAACTATAAAGAATTCCTCCGCGTAGCCCATATAAGTGACGTTGACCGTCGGGAACGCATTAAGGGACTGATAGCATTCCTCCACTACCTCGGCCGGGCCGGCACGCTGTATGCACCTGCGGGCAAAGATAATACGACGGTGCCTTTCCATTTGGTCGGCAACCGGCCCGTTATCCCGGTCCGCGTGAATGGGCGCGATGCGCCGCTTAGGTTCGTCCTCGATACCGGCTCAGGTATCTCCGTCATGTCAGCCGAGACGGCCCGGCGGATCAGTATTCGGCCTATAACCCGCGGCGGCTATGCACGCGGCATCGGCGGCAATGGTAAGTTCGAGATCGTTTACGGTCTGCTGCGCGAGATCGAGATCGGCGACGTCGAGCTTGAGAACGTGCCCATCTATCTGCGCGAGTTTCACAATGACACCGACAACATCGACGGCTACATCGGCCTTGCTCTGATCTCAAAATTCCTGACGACGATTGACTACGGAAACCAGACGTTTGCCCTTACGCGAAAGGCAGAGGCCGTGCGAACATTCGATCACGATCAGA
>CAZMQR010000027.1:0-13916 GCA_964568325.1 uncultured Chloracidobacterium sp.
ATCGCTTATAGCTGTCGAGCACGCGGCCGCGGTTCGGATCAAGCCGGTCGAGATGCTCGATCATGTGGTCCATAAGGGCATGAAAACCGCCAAGCTCAGTGTACATCCGTCCAGGATCGCCCTCCTCGCTGAACCGTTCGCCATTTGTCAGGCGTGCGTCCATCAATTCGAGGGCAAGTTTTGTACGGTCTTTGAGATCGAGTTCGGCACGAAGCCGGTCACGCTCCTTCTTCGAAAAGACTTTGAGCGGCGGCGGGGCAACATCTTCCGGCCCTTCCTGGGCCGAAGCAGAAACGAACAAAGAAAGGGAAACGGCCAGCGCGAAGGCGGCGGCAAAGAACCCGCGAGATAGTCGGTTCCGCATTTCTTTTCCAGTTGTCGATTCTGCTGTACTCACTTCTTCCTCGCCAACTTTTCGACTTGCGGAAGCCGCAAATTTACTTTTTCGATATCCAGCTTGTCGCGCTCCGGTTCGGCGAAACGCAGGAACCGCTGGTAGTTCGCCAGTGCGTCGATATATTCGCCAAGCTGATCGTGCGAGATGGCGAGAAAAAAATAGGCCGTTGGCTCGCTTGGCCTTGCCCGTGCCAGCCACTCGAACTCGGGTTTGGCCTCAGCATAACGCTTTAGCTTGTACAACGCAGCGGCGAGATTAGCGTGCAGGGTCGCATGCTCCGGCGCGGTCTTTAGGATACGTCGGAGGAGATTCACGGCCGCGTCATATTGTTCCGCCTGGACGAGAGCAGCCGCGTAGCCGATCGCATGATCGATATTCTCCGGCTCGGCCGCGTTTGCTCGTCGGCAATAGTCGAGAGCCTTTGTCGGATCGTCGCGGCGATAGGCCTTGCACAGTCGGCCGAGGATCTCGACCTTGCCCGGTTCGTTCGCTAGGATCTTCTCCAGGTCCGCGGGCGAGGCCGTCTTTGCGTGCAGTCGTTGGCGAAGCTCTTCGGTCGCCCGCGTCGGGTTTGCGATTGCCGAGACCGCGACCAGAGCATCCTCGATCTTGCCTTCATAGGCAAAAATGGCACCCTCGAGATACTTGACTTGATCCCCGGTTCCGGCGAGCGCCCTGAGCCTGTCCACGAGTGCTCGCGCCCTGACGGGGTCGTCGTCTGCAAGCGCTACCTCGGCAGCCTGGATCAAAACGGTCCGGTTACTCGTGTCGATAGCCAGCGCGGTGCTGAGGCTTGCTCGAGCGTCTTTCATTAGGCCGAGCGCTGACTCTAGCGCGGCCCGCGCTGCCCATAGCGACGCCGTCGGATTTGCTTTGCCGGCTGTTAGCGTTGTGACCTTTGCGAGAAGTCCCGACAGGACGACCTTTGAAGCTTTTTCATTGAGCCGAAGTTCTGTCAGGGCAGCCAAGGCGAGCGAATTTTGCGGCTCAGCCTTGACGACCTTTTCAAGCATCGGTTCCGCCTCAGACGGTACTTTTTGAACGAGCAGGGAACCGAGGCTGGTCATCGCCAGCGTCCATTCAGGCCTGAGTTCGAGAGCGCGCCGGAATGCGCGTTCAGCCTCGTCCGTTTTACCGAGGCTGAGCAGGGCCGCCCCCCGCTGATACTCGGCCTCGGGAAAATCCGCGACTATGGAGATCGCCTTTTCGTAGAGCTTTATTGCCTCCGCAAAGTTGCCCTTCTCATGCAGTTCCTGCCCTTCATTAAAGATAGCGATGGGGTCGTCAGCGTCGCCAGCCTCTGTTTGTGCGCAGTTGAGCCCGGGCATCGCCGCAATGACGAAGGCCATCAATAACGATACGAGCATTTTACGACCTGGTTCCCGCTGCATTGACCGCAAATTCCTATCCTAGCATCGACTAATTGAACACGTGAAGTCATTTGCCGCCCGTCGCTTGCCTTATCACGATAGGGTGCGTTAAGATTTCGGCATTGGAAGCGACCAATAGTCTCAAATTTCCTTCCGGGAATGACCGCACCACTCGCACAATCAAGAGGACATCGACGCAACGCTACATTTGTTCAGATGCGCGGTCGTTCCGTTGTGTTGGTTGGTATGGTTGAGCGGAACATGACATCGCGTCCAAGATATCTTAGAGAGGACTTGGAGAAACTTTACAGAAATGGCAAACCCGATGGCCGATGAGATGCGGCGATTCCGCGGCAGTGATGAGAAGAATCCGTTCGAGGCTATGAGCGAACGTTTTGACCGTGCCGCTCAACTTTTGAACCTCGAGGAAGATCTCTATGCCGTAATGCGCGTGCCGAGCCGCGAACTGAAGGTCTACATTCCAGTGCGAATGGACACGGGGCATATACAGGTATTTGAAGGCTTTCGCGTGCAGCATAACTTCGCCCGTGGGCCCGCAAAGGGCGGCATACGCTATGCCCCCGACGTTTCGCTCGACGAGGTCAAGGCTCTCTCAGCCTGGATGACCTGGAAATGTGCGGTTGTGAACGTCCCGTTCGGCGGCGGCAAGGGCGGCATCATCTGCGATCCAAAACAGATGTCGATCGGCGAGCTTGAGCGCCTAACGCGACGCTACACCGCTGAGCTTATTGATTTTATTGGCCCGGATAAGGACGTTCCCGCTCCGGACATGAATACGAACGAGCAGACGATGGCCTGGATAATGGACACCTACTCCATGCACAGCCGCCATACGGTCAATGCAGTAGTTACCGGTAAGCCGGTCGCCCTCGGCGGCAGCCTGGGACGCAGGGAGGCCACGGGCCGCGGCGTGCTTATTACTGTTAACGAGGCGATCAAGCGATTCGATCTGACACCGGAGAAGACAAGGGTCGTTGTTCAGGGTTCGGGGAATGTCGGCGGCATCGGCGCTGAGTTGATGCACAGCGTTGGATATAAGGTGATCGCAATCGCCGACGTTCATTCCGGAATTGTTAACACGAATGGCCTCGATATCCCGCATGCGCTTCAATATCTCAACAAGAATAAATCGTTTGAGGGTTATCCTGATGCCGATATCGTTGATAATAAGGAACTGCTAGAGCTGGAATGCGACGTCCTAGCCCCATGCGCCACGGAGAACCAGATCACGTCAGAGAATGCCGGCCGGATCCGGTGCAAGATCCTTGCTGAGGGCGCTAACGGCCCGACCACGCCGAGGGCGGACAAGATCCTGCACGATAACGGTGTGTTTGTGATACCGGATATTTTGGCGAATGCGGGCGGAGTTACGGTTTCGTATTTCGAGTGGGTTCAGGATCGAATGGGCTACTTCTGGTCGGAGACCGAAGTCAACTCGCGCTTGGAGGACAAGATGGTGGCGAGTTTCAATGAGCTGGTTCACTACGCTGAGAAACACGATGTGGATTCTCGCACAGCGGCGTACATGCTCGCCATCGATAGAGTAGCCTACGATACGCGGATGCGTGGGATCTATGCATAAATGATGAGACCAGGGACTACTTATATCTTGCTTTTGGTCTTCGTATGGGGTAACGTCGTTTGTGTGGGAGTATGAAAGTTTTTGCAAGTATACATTGACTTACTCAGAATACTCCTATATAAACTTAACGTAAGTATCGAATTTGCCTTATTCTGGCCGTGTTGCGATTGATGGCCGCTTGGCAGTGCTTAGGCTAGTGTGCGATCAGTATACTGAAAGGATGCACGCTTTATTTGCCGGGCATTGTGTATTGAGAACAAATTTCTATTTCGGCGGAGGAATGTGATGAAACTCGCGAAAAGGGCGTATGTGATAAGCCTATTGTTGCTGGCGTTGGCGATCGTTGTGCCGGCCCAGATGTCAGAGAAAGATAACCGTAATACGACTTCTACGGTCGGTACGGCTGGTGCGGTCGGTGGCCCGACCGGCCTGTTTACGGTTTATGACGGTAAGACCCTTCGGAAGGGTGAGTTCACGCTGAGCCTAGGTGTCAGCAACTATGACCGCGATCCGGGTGATGTGGATATCACGTCAGTTCCGGTGAGCTTTCAGGTCGGAATTGCGGACCGCTTCGAGTTGTTTTTTGGTACTGAGGCCTATCGCGGTATCAAGGTGAACGCACCTCAGAACCTTTCGGGGTTTTACCTACCCAATTCGGCGCTGTTCATTAACGGTGCCTTTCGCAGCCCTCCAGCTATCGTCATGGGGCCGAATGGCCCAGGCGCCGGCCCATACAATGGGGCGACGATCTTCCGGCCTACTGGGATGCCGTACGCTAACTTTCCGTATATTAATGCGAATGCAGGCACCTACGGTCTCCAGCATCCCTTCTATTCGGGACCGCTTTTCGGCTTTCCTGCGGGGACAAATGCATTACTTGGTGTAGGGGCCTCAGGCGGTGGGGCCGATAACTTCTACGGCATCGGGTCACCTTTCGGAGGGATCCTCCCGGGCATCGTATTTTCGACCACGACTCTGCTGAGTCCGACCGGTGCTCCCATGGGAGAGGGGCCGGTAGGATTCACTGTGGCCCCGACCTATATCGCCGACGCTCCATTCATCAACCGCACGTGGGGAACATCAGCCTTTAATTCGGTCGATTTTGGATTCAAGTGGCGTTTTAACGATCCGGATGAAGCGATTGGCTACGGTTTAGTGGGTTTCTATCGATGGTATTGGGACAAAGCCAACGATCCTGCTGGATTCAACATGATGCAAAGGGGATCAGGCCCAGGCACCAATCAGGGTGATATTGGAGCCGTGCTCTTTGCGGACGCACGATTGGCCTCATGGGTCAATATGTCAGCAAATGTCGGCTACACTTATACGACCAAGTCCAAGGGGACGTTTGGCGGTTCTGATTATATAATGCTCGATCGACCGGACGAACTGTCGGGATCGATTGGCATTGATTTCCCGGTTAATAAGCACTTCCAACCGATCGCTGAGTTCAGAGCGCTTCGATATGTTGGCGGTCGTACGCCGAACGCCCTCGAGCGTCATCCGATGGACATGGTCCTAGGATTCAGAGCGTACCCACGTCGCTGGTGGGGCTTTGGCTTCGGCTATCGCTATAACTTTAATCAACAGGACATGGCGAGCTTCGACGATGCCTCATTTGCAACATCGATCGCGTTGCCGTGTTCCGGCACGCAGCCCAACTGCACACCGGTGACGATCGTCAACCGTTTCTCTGGCCCGCCGCCGGGATTCCAAACCTCGTTTGATCCTCATGGATATGTGGCACAGTTTTGGATCGGCCGGCGCGATGACCGCAAGAGTGAGGTCCTTAACCGCGCTCCGTCGGTTGACGGCGTTGACCTGAGTGATACCATCATTACGCTTCCGTGTCCTCCGGGCCGTCGGTCGAAGTCGGGGTCGTGTAACGATAATCGCACGATTAGCGTCGCCACGCGGGCAAGCGACCCGGAGAACGACGTGCTGACGTACAACTACACGGTGTCGGGCGGACGCATTGTCGGCACCGGTGCGAACGTCCAGTGGGATCTCAGCTCGGCCCAGCCCGGTACGTATACGATAACGACCGGTGTTGACGATGGCTGCGGAGTCTGCGGCAAGACCGATACAAAGACGATCCGCGTTGAGGAATGTCAGGATTGCGAAGTGATCTGTTCGTGCCCGACCTTGACGATAAGCGGACCTGCGTCGGTTACCAAGCCTGGCGACACGATGACCTTTACGGCGTCATCGAGCGGTGATGTTACGTACAACTGGACTGTCTCAGCAGGCACGATCGAGTCTGGTCAGGGTACGTCGAGCATTACGGTCCGGACTTCCGAAGCGATGGCGGGCAGCAATGTCACGGCGACAGTCGAGATCGGCGGAGTCGATCCAAACTGTAATTGCACGACGACCGCTAGCGAAACCGGATCGGTCGACTCCAAGCCGACAGCGATCCCGGTAGATGACTTTGGTAAAGCTCCTGATGATGACGTCAAGGCTCGCGTTCAGAACTTCTACGTTCAGTTGAATGCGAATCCGACGGCCCAGGGCTACGTCATCAACTATGGAACAACGGCCCAGATCAAGAAGCGTCGTAATCAGATCATGAAGGCGATCAACTTCCTTAAGTATGATCCGAGCCGCTTCACCTTCATTGACGGCCCCGACAATGGAACCGGAGAACAGACCAAGTTCTACGTCGTCCCGGCCGGAGCCGACAGGCCGAATCCGTAAATAGCTTCGCCATCCTGTTGGATGCGAACATGAACCAGATGGCCGGGGCTGCGTGCAGTTCCGGCCATTTCGCTTCCATTAGGCAACGAACTTGTATAGTATATTGTCTGAATAGGGTGCGAACCCAGACCACTCCCTAATCATCAAACGTGCGTCGGCCAGTGCGGGAACTTGGCTGTCTTACCTTAGTAGAAAGGAATCAAATAGATTATGGTGCTGCTGCTTCGGACATCAAGAATCCTTAACGTCCTGCTATTCCTGCTGATCACGGTTCCGATCCATGCAGTCGCCCTGGATTTGCCCGATAGCTCTCCAACCGCAAGTGGGTTTGGTGCCTGGCAGGTTGTTGGCCCTAGTGGCGGTGATGTTCGGGTGGTCGCGATTGATCCGCGTAATAAGGACCGCCTCTACATCAGTACGCTCGACGGACAGATACATACATCGGCTGACGGCGGCCGTTCGTGGCATCTGCTCGTAAACCTGAATGAACCTGAACTCGTGCTTGACCAGCTATTTGTCGATTCGAGCGATTCCATGAAGATATATGCCTCGGGCCATCGGCATAAGATGGCAGGCGGTTTCTTTCGCTCGACAGACGGCGGAGCAACTTGGAAGGAGTCAAAGGACCTACAGAACGAATCCATTCATGCAATGACCCAGTCGTCGCTCGATCCTAGGATCCTTCTCGTTGGAACGATCAATGGTGTTTGGGTCTCACGAGACTCGGGCGAGGACTTTGAGAAGATATCGTCAGGCACTATGCCGGTCAATATCGACTCGCTCGCGATGGATCCGCGCAATACCAGTACCATGTACGCTGGCACTTGGTGGCGAGCCTACAAGACAATCGACTCGGGCAAAAGCTGGCGCCTGATCAAGAATGGGATGATCGATGATTCTGACGTGTTTGCGATCACCCTTAACTCCCGAAATCCGGAACATGTCGTCGCGTCCGCTTGCAGTGGCATTTACGAGTCGATCAACGGGGGCGAGAAATGGTCCAAGATCCAAGGGATTCCCTCGCAATCGCGTCGAACCAGAGATCTCGTTCAGCATCCAACAATGCCGGGTACGATCTACGCCGGAACTACGGAGGGATTCTGGATGACCAGTAACGGTGGTAGGAGCTGGTCGTTGACCACTCAGCGTAATCTCGAGATCAACTCGATCGCAGTACACCCCGATGAGCCAAACCGGGTCTTTATCGGTACGAATAACTACGGTGTGATGGTGTCGAACGATGGCGGCCGCAATTTTGTGCAGACGAATGATGGTTTTACGAGTCGCTTTACATACTCGGTGACGCCGGATGTACAACAGCCGAACCGCCTGTACGCGGCCACACATAATACTGCGACCGGTGGCGGTTTCTTTTTCATCAGTAGTGATGGGGGCAGAAACTGGCAGCAGGCCCGAAACCTCGATGTGAACCGGGTACGGGCCTTTGTGCTGCGGCAGGATGCAAAAGATCCGAATCAGATGTATCTAGGCACGAATGTCGGTTTGTTTCGGTCGGTCGATCGCGGACTTTCGTGGACGCAGGTCGTTGCATCGAGATCGACAAGAAAGACGCCCGTAAGGAAGCCGACACCGAAACGTCCGGTCAAGCGGACTGCTGCTGTAGCACCTAAAGGGCATGCGTCAATCCCAACTGTCATCACGCCTCCGATGGTGCCTGCGATAACCGAGAAGATCAAGGTTCTCGAACTCATTCCGGGCGGCGGTCTTCTTGCGGGCACGGACAAGGGGCTCTATCGCAGCCGTGACTTGGCCCAAGGTTGGGAAAAACTAGGCTTTGGCCTTGGTCTGAACGAGAACATATTTGCCGTGCATATCTCACCGTTGCGGCCTACGACGATCTGGGCCGGAACAGCGACTTCCGGTGTCGTTGTTTCCCGGGACAACGGCAAAACGTGGGCGAAAACGTCTGGAGCGGTTGACAATATACCCATTAGCTCGATAACGTCCGACCCAACCCGTCCCGACTATATTTACGTAGGGACGACGCAGACGTTTTATCTTAGCCGTGATGCCGGCGCGACGTGGATGCGGCGTGGTGGAAATCTCACGCTGGGCAATTTCACGAGCATACTTATCAATCCGAGTAACCCTGACGAGATATTGCTTTCCAGCGCACTGGACGGGGATGGCGGCGTTTATGTCTCGACCGATGCCGGTATGCGTTGGAAGCGTGTCGATTCAAAGGACATGAAGCTGCCGAGCCGACGGGTCTGGTCGATGGCTTTCGATCCAAAAGACTCTAATAGGATCTTTGCCGGCTCGCATTCGTCGGGTGTTTATAGGATAGATCGACTCACCACAACGGCGTCGGGAAACTAGGTTCGGCATTCGTTCGTCATCGATAGCGGTTGCCATTTCTTCGGCCGCTTTCCGGTTGTGATTTGGTTTAGGTTGCCGTGGGCTTCTATAATCTGCTTTAACAAGGGAGCCCGACGAATTGAAGCCAGAGATCACCCTCGCAGCAGGACAAACACAGGCCGGAATGCAGGTGGCTAGCTTGCCGTTTTCGACTGTTCCCGGACAGTCGACGCTGTTTCTCGCTTACCTCGAGGGACAGGAAAAGATCCGCGATCTCTACCCAAACCGGCCGCGACTCCTAGCTGATCCAACATCGTATTCGAGGGAAATATTCAGTTGCTACGAGACCGATAGGCATGCCCTCTGTGACGCCCTCGCAAACATTAATATTGCGGCAAATGCAGGCCCCACGGTACTTGCGAATATCGAGTTACTTCGCAAGGCGGATACCGTGGCCGTCGTCACCGGCCAGCAAGCCGGGCTGTTTTCCGGACCTCTTTATACCGTTTATAAGGCCCTCTCCGCTGTCCGCTATGCGGCGAACCTTAATGCTCAGGGGATAAGGGCAGTTCCCGTATTCTGGATAGCCACAGAGGATCACGATTTTGACGAGGTGTCGGCGGTCAATATCATTGACAACCTCGATCAGGTCGCCACGGCCGAGTATCGACCTGCGTCATATAACGATGGGATGTCAGTCGGCTCGGTGATGCTCGATGACGGGATAGCGGGTGCGATCGCTGAGATCTTCGGCCGTTTACCGCATACGGAGTTTTCGCATTCGGCAAGGGCCCTGGCCGAACGTTCGTATCACAAGGGAGCTACCTTTGGCCACGCGTTCACCTCGATGTTGCTGCAGCTGTTTGAGAGGCACGGTCTAGTCATCATCGATCCACTGAACGAGGATCTCAAACGACTAGCCGCACCGTTGTATAAGCTGGCAATTGAGCGATCGGACGATATTATGGCGGCGATCCGTAAACGCACGGCAGACATCGAATCGCGCGGCTTTCACGCGCAAGTATTGATCGATGAAGATCACGTTCCGCTCTTTTGGCATGACGACACGGGCCGTCGGAATGCGTTGAGAAAGACCGGTCCCGACCTATTTCGTGCCAAGGCTAATGGGCGGGAGTTTAACCGGGCTGATCTTGTCGCAATCGCCGAAGCAACCCCCACGAGACTCAGCCCCGGCGTCATGCTGCGTCCAGTAGTTCAGGACTACATCCTGCCGAGCATTGGTTATTTTGGCGGTGCTGCCGAGGTCGCTTATTTCGCACAGAATGGTCCGGCTTACGAAGCGCTTGGACGCCCGGTGACGCCGATCATGCATCGGCAGAGCTTCACTATGGTCGAGTCTAGGCATGCTCGCGCGCTTGAGAAGCTGGGGATTGGCTTCACTGACCTGTTTGAAGGGCGTCCGGCAGTTGCCCTTCGGACGGCAGAGCGGATCCATGGGAGCGCCGCCGCGAACACGTTTGCGGATGTCGAGGAGGTAGTGAATACTCAGTTGAATCGCCTCGACCGCCTGTTATCGGACAGTGATCCATCCTTGGCGACAAACCTAGCGACGAGACGTAGAAAGATCATTTACCACATCGGAGCGCTAAGACAAAAAGCTCTTCTCGCGGCAATCCGACGCGATGAGACTGCCAACAGGCGGATCGACAGCCTTTTTGAGAATCTGATGCCAAACGGCGGATTACAGGAGCGTAGCCTCAACGTTCTCGTCTATATTAACAAGTACGGACCGGGCTTTATCGACCGGCTTTATCAAGCAGTGGATCTCGACGATTGCGGCCATCGTATTATCAAATTGTAGTATGCACAAGATCAGAGTCCTGCCCGACACCCTAGCGAATCAGATCGCCGCCGGCGAGGTCGTGGAGCGGCCCGCATCAGTCGTGAAGGAACTTGTCGAGAATGCGATCGATGCCGGTGCGAAGCGAGTCATGGTCGAGATCGAACTTGGCGGTCGTCGGCTGATGCGCATTGCAGATGACGGTGAAGGCATGTCGCGCGACGATGCAATTCTAGCCTTTGAACGCCACGCGACATCAAAGATCCGCACGCTTGATGACCTTGGCCGGATCGGCACACTTGGGTTTCGGGGTGAGGCCCTCGCGTCGATAGCTTCGGTCTCAAAGGTTGAACTCCTGACAAAGATCGAATCGGACGAGATCGCCACCCAAGTCGCCGTGGAGGGCGGACGCCTGATCGATGTAAAGGATGCTGCCCGGGATCGCGGAACGACGATCGCGGTCTGTGATTTGTTTTTTAATACGCCTGCCAGACGCAAGTTCATGCGTAGTGAGGCGACTGAGAACTATCACCTAACGAGCATCGTTACGCATTATGCGTTGGCACACCCTGAGATCGCATTTACCTTGACAAACAACGGTCGTGAAGTGCTTCGGGCGGCGCCCGCAAAAGACCTGCGCGAACGTGCATTTCAGGTGTTCGGTGCGGGTTTACTCGACAGCCTTCTGCGGGTGGACGGCGGGCGCGAGTATGTAGCGAAGGTCACCGGCTTTGTCTCCGCCCCTCGCGAGCGGCGAACCACGCGCGATTCACAATATTTCTTTGTCAACAACCGCTTCGTTCGCGATAAAACCATCGCCGGGGGCCTCGCCGAGGGATTCCGTTCAGTTCTCCCGCACGGTGTGTATCCTGTGGCATTCCTTTTTCTCGAAATGCCGCTCGATGAGATCGATGTAAATGTGCACCCTGCCAAGACAGAGGTCCGCTTCCGTCGAGGCGAGGCGGTGAAGGATGCGATCGCTGAGGCAGTCAGGAGTGCCCTGGCTCGTGAGGGTATTGTTGCCGAGACTTCGGAGGCGACCGGTTTCTTTACGGAACCAGCACCGCAACCCGCAGGAGGAAGCGATTCGATCGATGAAGCCGAGCAGTCTGTCATCGGCTTCCCCATCTTCGCTGATGTTCCGGTTGAGGATCGATCCGAACAACTGTCAATTGCCGCCGGCGCGAGTGCGCCTGACCTTGAGTTCGCTGTTATCGATCGAGCTGAATCGCACCACGACCTTACCGATGTCGGATCGTTCATTGAGGGGCTCGAAGGGCCGAGCGAGCGGATGACAATGACGGGCTTCGCTGGACTTCCACCTGTCGATTCCGCGGCCAGGTTCGCAAAGCCGACTGAGGTTGCGGCCCTATCGACATCAAAAATTCAACCCATCGGCCAGCTTCACGAGAGTTTTATCATTGCGGTCGATGACGAAGGTCTTTTGCTGATAGACCAGCATGTCGCCCACGAGCGTATTCTTTTCGATAAATATCGTCGCAGTGAGACAGAACGCGAGCCTGGATCGCAAAACCTTCTGCTGCCGGAGACTATCGATCTGACACCAGCGCAATCCGAGGCGTTCGATCTGATCGAGGACGACCTAGCCACACTCGGCTTCGGCCTGATGCGGCTCTCAGGCCGGACCATTGCCATAAAGGGTATCCCAACCGATCTGCCGCCGTCCGAGGCGAGGAATCTATTTGCCGAGATCCTCGATACGATAGAGGCCGAAAAGAAAGGAGCACCCAAGTCGACTTTGCGTGATGACATAGCTGCCAGCCTCGCCTGCAAGGCCGCCGTAAAGATCAACATGAAACTCACCCCCGAAAAGATGCGTTGGCTGATCGACCGATTGCTGATGACCACGTCGCCCACAACATGCCCCCACGGCCGGCCGGTGATACTACGGCTTTCGATGAGAGACATCGAGCGGGGCTTCCACAGGACCTGATGGACACGAAAGTAGAACAACCGTCGGCTGAAAGACCAGCCGCATTTTGGACTCGCGTTTATGTCGCAGTGGCGATCACAACAATTGTGGTCGTGACGTTGCTTTGGGCGTTTTCCCGATACTTCGCGTGAAATGAAGACACTCGACTGGGCCATCGTGGTCGCCTATCTCGCATACGTAATCTGGGACGGTGTGCGCATGACGAAGCATAGCAAGACCAAGGAAGGCTATTTCCTCGCTCACCGCGCCTTGCCGTGGTGGGCCGTCGGATTGTCTGTCATGGCCACGCAGCTCTCGGCAATCACCCTGGTCGGCACTACGGGCCAGGCCTTTTCGGACGGAATGCGCTTCATTCAGTTCTATTACGGCCTGCCCTTTGCAATGATCATCCTGTGCGTGACGGTCGTGCCGTTCTTTCACCGAGCTAATGTTTTTACAGCCTATGAGTATTTAGAAAAGCGCTTTGATGTAAAGGTCCGAACGCTTACCAGCTTTTTCTTTCTCATTTCTCGCGGCCTCGGTGTCGGCACGATCATTTCTGCTCCCTCGATCGTGCTATCGATCGTGTTCGAGTGGAACCTGATCGCGACCATCTTTGCGATCGGCATGAGCACGACCATCTACACCGTTTTTGGCGGCGTTCAGGCAGTAACGTGGACGGACGTGAAGCAAATGTTCGTCATTTTCTTCGGCCTTGGTGTTTGTTTTGTTGTGATCCTGTGGAGTTTTCCTCCAGGCGTAACTCTCGGTGACGGTCTGCATTTAGCGGGGAGCCTCGGCAAGCTCAACATGGTCGATACCACATTCGACCTGAAAGAGAAGTACACGATTTGGTCGGGCCTTATCGGCGGGCTGTTCCTTATGCTTGGGTATTTCGGCGCCGATCAGAGCCAGGTACAGCGATTCCTGACTGCCAGATCGGTTGATGAGGGCCGCACGTCGCTCCTTATGAGCGCCTTCCTCAAGATACCAATGCAATTCGGGATCTTGCTCATCGGCATTATGGTCTTTATTTTTTATCAGTTCTCACCGCCACCTGTGTTGTTCAATAGGCCGGAGATTGCAAAGGCGCAGCAGTCGGAACAATTTCGCGAGATCGAGTCGCGGTATGCGGCTGCCCACGCGGCGAGGCGCTCGGCCGCGGTCGGATTCAAAGCGACCGACCCGATGTCGCGTGCGCAGTATGTCGCAGCAGATAGACAGTTCAACGACTCGCGGAAAGAGGCGGTCAGCTTTGTCAGAGCCACAAGCAACCCCTCATTCAACGACGTCAATTACGTTTTCCCGACGTTCGTTCTCGAAAATATGCCCATTGGCGTGATCGGACTGCTCATTGCCGCGATATTTGCGGCAGCGATGTCATCGATATCGGCGGAACTTAATGCTCTCGCCACGGCGACAACTCTCGATTTTTACCGGCGGCTGTGGTGGGCCGAGGCCGATGATTCACACTACGTAGCTGTTGGGCGTTTGAGCACATTCATATGGGGGATATTTGCTTGCATCGTAGCGATATTCGCAACCAATCTCGGCTCTCTGATCGAGGTCGTGAACAAATTCGGCTCTTTTTTCTACGGTTCGCTGCTAGGGGTTTTTGTGTTGGCATTTGTCGTAAAACGGGCGCGGTCGCGTGGTGCGTTCGTCGGCCTGCTCTTTGGCATCTCCTCGGTATGGGTCGCGAGTTGGTACACGGACATTGAATTCCTTTGGTTCAACGTGATCGGCTGCCTGGTCACCGTGATAGTCGGTTACGCCATTAGTCTTACAGTAAGGGA
>CAZMQR010000028.1:0-1209 GCA_964568325.1 uncultured Chloracidobacterium sp.
GAAACCATCGACGTCCTCGCCGAATACTGCCGCGACATCGTCTCTCGGATCGATCTCGGCCCACGCCGCATCACGGCCGTCGTCGATGCCGGCAACGGCATGGGCGGCGTTACGGCGGTGCCGGTTTTCGAGGCGTTGGGCGTCGAGATGGTCAAGCTCTACACCGAGCCCGACTCGACCTTTCCCAACCATCACCCTGACCCGACGGTCGAAGAGAATCTCGCCGATACTATCGCTAAAGTATTGGAAACAAAGGCCGATCTGGGCATTGCGTTCGACGGCGACGGTGACCGCATCGGCGTCGTGGACGAGACCGGCCGCATCATCTGGGGCGACGAACTGATGGTGCTTTTCTCACGCGGCATCCTTGAGAATCGGCCCGGGGCGACGATCATCGCCGAGGTGAAGTGCTCGCAAACGCTCTTTGACGACATCGCAAAACACGGCGGCAACCCCGTCATGTGGAAGGCCGGCCACTCGCTCATCAAGGCCAAGATGAAGGAGACGAATGCCGCCCTTGCCGGCGAGATGAGCGGCCATATCTTCTTTGCTGACAGGTTTTACGGCTTTGACGACGCCACCTACGCCGCCTGCCGCGTGCTTGAGATATTGTCCAAAACCGACAAACCTTTATCCGAACTCCTCGCCGACTTGCCGCCCACATTCTCGACGCCCGAGCTCCGCGTCGATTGCCCCGACGAGACCAAATTCGACGTCGTAACCCGTGTAGCCAAGCACTTTACCGCCACCCACAAAGTAATAACCATCGACGGCGCACGCATCCTCTTCGATCACGGCTGGGGCCTCGTCCGTGCCTCAAACACCCAAGCCATCCTCGTCCTCCGCTTCGAAGCCGACTCACCCGAGGCGTTAGCAGAGATCAGGGCGACAGTCGAGGCTAAAGTTAGTGAACTCCTGAAAGGGATCGATCGATCGCAGTAAGCTGTGCTGGTGATTTTGCGGCTCGCCACTCTATTTGCGGTGAGGCTTGCCTCACAGATCCGTTCACCTAACCTGAGAGGCTGAATCGACGCGAGCGAGGACCATGCGTTTCCGGTGGTGAAGCTCAAGCGGATGAGCCAGTGGGTCGTGCGGGCTTCGCCGTTCTTTGTTCATCACCGGATCAAGTCGGACCGGACGATGCTGTTTGGCAAGGTCGAGATGGTGGACGGGGTGATGGCGCTCGATATGGCGAGCGTGGTGGCGGTG
>CAZMQR010000028.1:1309-13871 GCA_964568325.1 uncultured Chloracidobacterium sp.
GGTCGAGATGGTGGACGGGGTGATGGCGCTCGATATGGCGAGCGTGGTGGCGGTGAGGAGGGGGAGCAATTGAGAATTACGAATTAGGAATTACGAATTAGGAATTGGGAATGTGAAGAGGGCTCCGATTTGGGGCCTTTGTTGGGGGTGGGCCGGTTGGGCTAAAGCCCGGGGAATCAGAGTGGTCTTTTGCCGTTGCCTGAAGGCAACGGGAATGGGCAACGGCGGATAAGGCAACGGCAATCATGGACGGGCTGGCAGGGTGCCCGCGTTCCGACGGGGTGGGCAGGGTGCCCGCGTTCCGACGGGGGCGGGCAGCGATGCCGGCGGCTCCGATGGGGGCGGGCAGCGATGCCGGCGGCTCCGATGGGGGCGGGCAGGGTGCCCGCGCTCCGATGGTGGTTAGGCGTCGACGCTGACGAGGCGGGGATTTGCTTTCTTTTTGAGAAGTTTTTGCAGCTTGAGCCGTGCTTTGTGGAGTTGGCTCTTTGAGGTGCCGACGGAACAGCCGAGGATGCGGGCCACCTCTTCGTGTTCGAAGCCCTGGACGTCGTGCAGGACAAAGACATTCTTGTAGCCGGTCGGCAGTTGCTCGATGGCATTGTCGAGGGCGATCTTATCGACGATCTGCATCTTGTGCGGGTCGCCGGTGCCGGTCACGACCTGGTCGGGCGTCTCGCCCTCTTCGGTGGTCTTTTCGAGCTTGACCGAACGCTTGCGAAAGTGCATCAGCACCTGATTGACGGTCATCCGATGCAGCCACGTCGTGAATGCCGAGTCGCCGCGAAATGAGCCGATCTTGCGATAGAGCTGGATAAAAACGTCCTGCGTCAGGTCTTCGGCCTCGCTGGTGTTTTGCAGCATTCTGAGGCAGATCGAATAGACGCGCCTGTGGTGCCGTTTGTAGATCTCCTCGAATGAGCCGATATCGCCATTTGAGGCAGCACGTGCCAATTGTTTGTCATCGGCCTTTTCGACGTCGGCGATCGAACCGTCGAGAAAGAATTTGACCTCGTCCGAACTCACACCCTGCTCGCTGCGAAACACCGGAAAGTTTAAGGTCTCTGTTGTCATTTTATTTCCCTCCCCGCCGAGGTAGCTTCAAACGCCGTGCCAAACCGAAAAAGGCCGCTGCCCATGCTCTATTCCACGCCGTCAGATCGCAAAAGGTGCGATTATTTCAGGCATATTCATATCTTCGCGGTTCATCAAAGGACAGATTCGTTTTGCGCCTCGCATGCGGCACGTGCGTTAATTCGTATACCATTTCGTGCGCTCATGGCGAGGCCGTTTTTGGCGTCCGTAATGGTAAAATCGACACTTCTGATCGTGGAGCAGGCGTCTAAGATAGATATGTTCGCGAGACCATTCAGGGTGAAAGTGGCGGTCACGCTGTGCTTGGCGGCCGTCTCGACATTTGCTCAGGATGCAAATAGGCCGGCGTCGCGGAGCCTTGAGGTCTCTGAGGTTGACGGAATTCCCGTGCTGGTAAAACACCTACCCGACTGGGAAGCTGTGCGGCCGACCACGGTCTTTGCGCGTTCTACGGCTGAACTGCGAGCCTCACTCGGCGAGCGGCCGGTGCTCGACCTGATCGATTGGACGGCCGGGACCGAGGCCGTGACGGCTGCCTATCCCGCGGGCAGGCTGCTCATCGTTGAGTTCACCTCGCCGCAAGGGTCGGCGGAGGCCGATGCGAAGTTTGGCAGCTTTCTCGCCGGCGATGGATCGACAGCCTACCGGCGGATCGGTAATTACAACGCGATGGTGATGGATGTGTCAGATCGAGCGCAGGCCGAGGCACTGCTCGATCAGGTCAGGTACGAGAAACAGATCCAGTGGCTGGGCAACAATCCTTTTCGCATCTCGGCCGAGCGGGCCTTTGTGCTGACGACGACGGACATCTTCATGTCGACGGTCATCGTGATAATGATCGGGATCGTAGTTTCGCTGATCGGCGGCGTGATCGTCGGGTTTGTCTATTTTCGGTTTAGTCAGAAGCGGCGAGCACACCTCACAACCTTCTCAGACGCCGGCGGCATGACACGGATCAACCTCGATGGCTTTACGCCTGAGGTCGTCGGAGTTGAACTCCTGAAAGACTAGATTTTGCGAAGGACATCGTGCTATCATTCTGATAGCATTCTGTGCCGGAGGATCCTATGCCTGACGTTTTAGTGAGAAATGTGGACGCGGCCGTGGTGGAAAAGATCAAGCTTCGAGCAAAGCGGCAGCATCGGTCCTTTCAGGCCGAGTTGAAAACGATCATCAACCGGGCGGCCGCCCTGCCGGAACCCTTGTCGAGTCGCGAACTTTTCCGTAAATTTCGAAATTCTCTTTCCCAAACCAATGTGTCCGATTCGGTTGACCTCTTGAGAGAGGACCGCAGCAGATGATCCTTGTCGTCGATGCGAGCATCGTTGCCAAGTGGTTCGTTATTGAGGATCACACTGACCACGCCGAAGCCTTGCTCGACCCGCCGTTTGACCTGCATGCGCCCGAGTTCGTACTAGCCGAGATCGGCAATGTGGTTTGGAAGAAACATCAGGAAGGCTCAATTACCTTCGCCGAACTCCGTAAATCGCTCGATCTCTTCGACAGCCTCGATCTTACCCTGCATCCTGTTCGTGAAATCATAGGCGTCGCCGTAAACGGCGCCGTCGAAACCGGACAATCTGTTTACGACTGGGCCTATCTTGCTCTGGCGATCTCATTGTCCTGCCCATTGATGACTGCCGATAGAAAGTTCTTTAGAGCGATGAGGGCAACGAGATTTCGCCAGCACTTGCTTTGGGTCGAGGCGATTCCGGGTCTTATTGACGCCCGCTAAGCCAGCGCGTCAATCAAACGATGAATGTCCTGCATACTGTTATAGTAATGCGTCGCTACGCGGACGCGGCCGCCGCGGGGTGAGACGACGATGCCTTGTTGTTCGAGGTGGGCAGCGACCTCGTTCGACGTGAGACCGTTTCTGTTGCGGATACAGACGATGCCGGAACGTTCGCCGCGCGCTTGTGAACTGACGATGTCGTAGGGTTTGGCGGCGAGGCCGGAGCAGAGTTCGGTGGACAGATCATCGACGTATCGTTCGATGTTGGCGAGGCCCGTGTCGGTCAAGAGTTTTAGGCTCTGTTCTAGGCCATAGAAGAGAGATGAGCAGCCGGTACCGCTTTCCCAGGCGAGCGCGGTCGGTTTGAATGGCTGTTCGCGGTCTTCAAAATCCCATGGCGTCTCGACGCTGATCCAGCCGACGAGTGTGGGCTTGACGCGTTCGCGGGCGCGGTCGGATAGATAGAGAAAGCCGCATCCCTCAGGTGCGCAGAGCCATTTGTGGCTGGCTCCGCTGGCGACGTCGACAAACTGTGCAGGCAGGTCGTAGGCGTGAGCGCCGAGGCCCTGGATGACGTCAACACAGAATAACGCATCCACCGCGCGGGCCGCGCGGCCGATGCGTTCGAGGTCAGCGCGGAAACCGGATGCGTATTGAACCGAGCTGATCGCGACGACCTTTGTGTTGCGGTCGATCATCGATATCAGTTCGGCAAGGTCGATGCGGCCGTTGCGTTCGGGGGCGAGGCGAAGCTCGACGCCGTGTTCGTCGCGTATTCGTCGCCAGGCATAGTAATTGGCAGGGAATTCGCCCGCAAAGCTGACGATATTGTTGCCGCTTTGCCAGGTAAGGCCGTTTGCGATGGTCGCAAAACCGTCCGACGTGTTTCGCATAAAAGCGACCTGATCGGCCCGCACACCGAGCATCTCGGCGAGCAGCCGTCGGGCACGATTTTTAGTGTCGATCCAGCCCTGATAGCCGAGCCCGCCATTTGTCGAAACGTCATTCAACTGCCACGTGATCGCCTCAAGCGCCGCGGCGGGCAAGGGCGATACGGCGGCGCTGTTGAGGTAACTAAGATGGCTGATCGAGGCAAATTGCGAGCGGACGTGATCGTTCATTATGAGATTTGCTTTGACAAACTTCTCGGATAAATCCGATTATTAACATGAGGGCGACGTACGCGCATGCGGCCTTGATTATGTTGGATTTTGGCAAGAAAAACCATTCTGACTTTGGCTTTGTCGCTCCGGCGGACGACGCCGGGATCGAGGTCGTGTCGCTAAAGCGCGAATCGCGTCAGGGTCTGTTTTCCGAGGGGCTAAAGCTCTTTCGCGACATATTCCTGATCGTTGTGGTCTTTATCCTGTTTGGCGTTTTCTTTGTCCAGCCTGTCGTTGTCGAGGGCACATCGATGCTGCCGCAGCTCCAGGACGGCGAGCGGCTGCTCGTAAACAAGCTCGTTTATTACCAGATACAGTCGGTGAGTTGGGGCCATATCGAGCGGGGCGACATCGTCGTTTTCTGGTATCCGAACGACCCTGAGAAGTCATACGTCAAGCGCGTAATAGGCCTGCCGGGCGAGATGGTCGAGGTCCGCAGCGGCAAGGTCCTGATCAATGGCGTCGAACTAAAGGAGCCGTATCTCGATGCCGAGCACAATCGATCACTTCCGAGCTATCCTGTCAGAAAGGTCGATGAGCATCATTATTTTGTGATGGGCGACAATCGCGATAACTCGTCCGACTCGCGATATTGGGGCCTGGTGCCCGAAAAATACATCTACGGCAAGGCGTTCTTTCGCTATTGGAAGCCGCAGGATATGGGCTTTCTCGAACACGGCGAATACGATGCGAGCGTATCCGTCACTCCTCAGATCAAGAACGGCCAGCCGGACCTGCGGTAACATCTCTATCCAAATACTAAGTTAGCCGTCGATGCGTTAGAATTGACAGCGATGAAGAGCGCGATATTGGTGCTGGAGGACGGCCGCGTGTTTACCGGCCGCTCATTTGGCGCGGCCGGCGAGTCGTTCGGGGAGATGGTCTTTAACACCTCGATGACCGGCTATCAGGAGATACTGACCGATCCGAGCTATGCCGGCCAGATCGTCGCGATGACGTATCCGCTGATCGGCAACTATGGCGTTAACGACGAGGATGTCGAATCGCGTCGGCCGTGGGTCGAGGGCTTTGTCGTTCGCGAAGCGAGCCGGCTGCGGTCGAATTTCCGCTCGACAAGGTCGCTGCAGGATTATCTTCGCGATAACAATATCGTTGGTGTCGAGCATATCGACACGCGTGCACTCGTGCGGCATATCCGCGATAAAGGTGCGATGCGTGCCGGCCTTTCCACGGTAGAAAAGGATGCTAAACAATTGCTGGCGAGGGTGTTAGCCTCGCCCGAGATGGCAAAGCGCGAACTGGCGAGCGAGGTCACGGTCGCGGACAACTATGAATTTCGACCCGCGAATGACGAAAGATTTCACGTCGTGGCCTATGACTTTGGTGTGAAAACGAACAGTCTGCGCGAACTTGCACGGTGCGGCTGCCGCGTGACGGTTGTTCCGTCGAGGACGCCGGCGGAGGCTGTCCTCGCTCTCACACCGGACGGCATCTTTCTGTCTAACGGCCCCGGCGATCCCGCTGCAATGGCGGATGTTATCGGCGAAATAAAGAAACTCGCGGCATCACAGACGCCGATATTCGGCATCTGCCTTGGGCATCAGTTGCTGGGTGAGGCATTCGGCGGTAGCACCTACAAGCTCAAATTCGGCCATCGCGGCGGTAACCAACCGATCAAGGATCTCACGAGCGGCCGCATCGAGATCACGTCGCACAATCACGGATTTGCCGTCGATGCCGCATCGCTGCCTGCTGAGGTCGAGGTCACGCACATCAACCTCAATGATCAAACGGTTGCGGGCTTGAGGCACAGGCGGCTCCCGATCTTCTCCGTGCAGTATCATCCCGAATCGGCTCCGGGCCCGCACGACTCTGAGTATTTGTTCGAGCGTTTTGTCGGCTTGATGGAAGCTCGGCCATAGGTCACAATCATCAGCGGCTGCGAGCTGTGTACCCGACGCGTGAAGGGTGCCTTGATCTTGTTGGAGGTGGTCCGATGCTTCACTATATCGTCATTTCTTTGCTCACTTTTTTCGTCCTGACGCCGTTTGTGCTTTCTCAGACGCCGTCGCCAACGCCGGTCTCGCCGGACGCTCAGATGGCGGCACTCCAGCAGCAGATCGATCTGATTAAGAAACAGCAGGAATTTGAAAAGGCCAAGAGCGACCTTGCCAATCAGCGTCTAAAGGAGATACTTGAGGCCCTGCCCAAGACTACGGGCCTAAAGGTCCCTGAATCGAAGACCACATTCTCCGATGACGAAAAACCGAGCGCCGAGACGTCCGCACTGAGCTATGAGGCTCTAAACGCGCTGTCCGCACAGATAGAGGCGGCAATTCGACCGGTCACGTCACAATATTCGGCGATCGCGATCCACAATGAGCCTGATTTTACAGCCCTTGCCAAATACCGCGTTTACCGCAGCCAGTCGAACGCCGCGCTCAAGAACTTCGCAGCCTGGCGCAAGAAGCTCGAGGATGCAGCGAATCGCGAAGCAAATGCAGGTGACGACATCAAGATCCAGGGGTGGGACCCGATCACTTCAGCTCTGAACTTCCCGACAATAGCGACGGCGTTTGCGGGTTCGGTGGGTGAACTTTTATCGCTGTTCCGGACTGAAACGTTGATCACCGAAAGTGTCGATACGATTGATGACGATGCATTAGGGGCGGCGATCGCGAATCAGTTGAAGAAAGGCAATCGCAGCCTGAAGATACTCTTCCCGCAGGCCTTCATTCCGGAATATGATCTGGAGACCGAGGGAAATGAATCGATACTGATCAGGATCTCCGAGATAAATCAAGCCTATGTCGAAGTCTCGAATTTCTTGCTTTGGGCCGGTCGGCTTACTGAGGCCCAGCAGAACTCGATCAGTGCGCTTATCGACGAAGCGAGGAACGTAAAGGCGCAGCTTAGGGCCCTTGCGGTAGGAAACGAAGAGATCGGCGGCCAGAATCAACGCGAGAATGACGCTGACGCGCCTCGGCAGCGGTACAGTGACTTGCGTCAACTGGTTCGTGCCGAAAAGCTTGACCGATTTCTCAGGCAGGGTGCCGGCTCGCGCGTCGGCATTGTCAAGGTCCGTTCGCTTGCCTCGGGCGGCAGCCGACGCGAAACACGTAATCTCTTTCTCGGCAATAAGATACGCTACAGCGGCAGTGTCACCATAGAACTTCTGATCTTCGACGTTGACGGCATGCTTCAGGCGTCAGAGATATTCTCACTGCACACAGGGTTTAGGAAGCTCCTGAAGGACTGAGTCAGACCTCAACGGCAGGTCATGCCTCATCGCGGCGCCGGCGTGACCTTGCCTTGCGTCCGCTGCCGAGATAGACAACTATTGCGACAATAAGGTGCGCGACAAACCAGATATTCTCATAGCCGAGGTTCTGGTAGATGTAGATCAGGATAAGGACGCGCGGCATAAAGATGCCAAGCAGGACATCGGCCCATTGCGGGACCGAATTTGCAGGGAACAATTCGGGAAACATGAAGAGGTAAACCAGCATCACGATCCGCGGAAAGAATAAAGAGAAGAGCAAGAAATAGAAATCCATCACATCAGCCCTGCCTGTTCTTTAGTATCTTTACGAAAGAGCCCGAGCGAAGTTCGTCCAATGTTATGCTCGTGCGCTCGGTCGCCTCGGCTTCTGAGATCGCGCCGCAGTTGATCGCACGCAGAAAGTAGTTCAACAGGCCCTGGCCCGTCGCGGCGTCGTCAAAAACGTCGCCGACGAGGGTCGCCTGTGCGGCTTTCTCGACAAAGTTGCGCAGGCGCTCGCTGGCGGCGTCGAGGCCTTCGAGAAAAAAGGTGAAAACGGCTGCATAACGCGTCGGCAATTGTGCCGGATGCAGATCCCAGCCCTGGTAATAGGCGTTGGCGAGCGAATGGCGGCAATGGTCGTAGTGGAGCTTCCAAGCGCGCTGAACGGTATCGTTGTTCTCTGCGATCTGTGCGGCCGAGAGGTCGTTGCCGCGGTGTGGGGCGACGGGCATGATATTTGTCGCGCCGTCAGAAAGCCAAACGCCGGTGCCGCCAAATGCGACCTGCATCATGTGGCGGGCAAAATCGCACGCCGGGTGCAGCATGTCCTGATATGCGGCCGTGATCGAGCAGTTCGCAGTGTAATCGTACGTCCCAAAGTGCGCCGCGACGCAACGGCCGCGTGCGGCGTCGAGCATCTTTGGCAAACCCGACGAGCCGTCGGCGGCGATGATCGATTGCGTCGTCTCGATCATCATTTCCATCTTGAGCGAGCCGGCGGCGAGGCCGAGTTTTGGTTCGATCTCGTCAAGGATATCGATGAGCGTTGTGACCTGTGCGGGCGTGACGATCTTTGGCTGCGTAATGACAAAATTATCCGGCAGCTTGCCGCCGGTGCGTTCCAGAAGCGTTGTCAAAAAGATATCGAGTGTGCGGATCGCGCGTGCGTGCAGTTCTTCGCTGAACGTCTTGATGCGGATACCGATGAATGGCGAGAGCGTCGCTTCCGCCATTCCTTTTGCAACTTCGTCGGCCGCGGCCACAGCGTGGCCGTCCTCTTCAGCGTCGCTGCGCGTGCCATAGCCGTCCTCAAAGTCGATGCGAAAATCCTCGACCGCCTCGCGGCCGAGCTTTTCGCGAACGCGGCTATAGATCGTTTCGCGGAGATCATCGGGCAGTCCCAACGCATCACCGAAGATGTCGGCATCCGGGGCAAACGTCTCAAACGAACGCACCGCGAGTTGACCGAGCTTCACCGTCGTGTCCGACTTGAAAAGATGCGCTCCGCCGTAAACGGTGTGGACAGGCTGGCGTCGGCCCGATTCGCCGGGATAGCGGCGGCCGAACTCGGCCATCGTGGAGCGCAGATCACTAGAGAATTTGTCGAACGAGGCTTGCGACAGGGAGGTTTTCATAGATTATCGGGCCAGGCGGGCCTCGATCAGGCCGTGCGGCTCGTCGGTCGGGATGAAGATGCAGTTCTTGTCCTCGACCCCGAATTTCGACACATCGACCGGCAGGCAATGAATGTTTGGCAGCGAGAACGCGATCTCGTCGATCTGCGAAAACTCGGCCAACACAGTATCGCCTATGGCATAAAGCGTGTGCTGGACAGACAAACTGTCGTGGTCGGCGAAGACCCTCAGTATCGTCTTCCGTATATCGTGGAAAACTTCATCCGTCGCACTTTCGACCTTGCCGTATCGCCAGTTTGCCTTGATCGAAGTGGCGAGAATGCGGTCGCTGACCTCGGGCAGCGTGGTGTAGGCATCCTTGATAAACCCGACAAAGCCCGAGTGTGCCGACTTGAGAACGACAAGGTCTTCGACGCCCGATTCGACCGTTTCGGCGTCGCGGGTGGCGTCGATCTTTGCCGTTCGTTCCTCTTTTGAGCCGCGTATGAACGAATGATCGTGCTCACCGTCGGCAAACTTCATCCGCTTCCACGAGTGCTCGTTGATGCTGATCCGCACCAGACTGACGTGGTCACAAGTCGACAGAAAATGCCGTGCGAGGCGCAGGCCAAATTGCTCCGGCGATTCGATCTCGTCCGTCTGCCCGGCGAGGGCATAGACGGTGTTTTTCATCGTATCGGTCGGCAGGCAAAGGCTGTTGTCGCCGGTCGTATGAATTGCGGCGAAGTCGCCCTCGAGCGCAATGTTCAGCGTCAGGCTCTGGATGTCGTGACGTGGTTTTCGCTTATCGACCTTGAGCAGGCGGACACGCGATTTGCCGTAGTTGTCCTGGACGATACGAGCCGGCATAGATCAGCTTCCGCGATAGGTCGTATAGCCAAACGGGCTGAGGAGCAGCGGGACGTGGTAATGCTGCATCGCATCTTTTACGACGAAGCCGACGGTCACCTGCGGAAAGAAACATTCAATGTTCTTGAGCAGAAAATACGGCCCGATCTCGAATATCAAACGATAGTGCCCGGGGAGAAAGGCTTCTCGCGTTGACAGAAAATCGTTAATGCGTCCGTCAATGTCGGTGATGCCTTCAGCGATCACCTGCCAGCCTACTGTGTGCGTCTTGCGTTCAAGGACCGCGGGAATGCCGACACCGGGCGTGCCGGATGTCGTGTCGAGTATGTGTGTGGTGATGGCGCTCATTTTTCGAGAAGTTTACTCAATCGGATCTCTGTTATCTTCCACTGCTCTGCCGCAGCGAGCTCCAGTTCCGTTTCAACAGAATTGCGAATGCGTGCCCGGCATATTGCCAGCATCTCGTCAGCGGATCTTCCGGTTGCACAGACTATAAATATAAATCCGAACTTATCTTCATACAAGCTGTTGGCGTCGGCAAGCTCCAGCCGTACATCGTCAGCGGCGTCGGCTGCGCCCGATTGCTCACTCGATGACCAATCCGCCGCACGCTTGTTCTGGGTCGCAGAAGCCTTCGTCGAGCCGATCTTCGGGTGGGCCGCAAACGCCTCAAGGTGGTCGTTGATCGACAGCGAATACCAGAGCCTCTCACCCGTTGCAAACAGGTCCTCGATCAGCGAAAAAGGGCGAGACGCGGCCATCCTGCGTGCCCACTCGCGCGAACCGCAACAGTCAAGAAATCGTGTCTCCGCCGCCTTTGCAGAAGACTCATTAAGCGCGGCGAGATTCTTATAGACGTGGAAGCTCAAGCGATCCTTCCGTAAAGTCTGAGACGGCTGACGCCGCCATCGGGATAAATATTGAATCTGACATGCGTGACCGCACCGAGGTCAAGCACGTCATCGAACACGTGCCGCGAGTGTGCCTGCAAGCTCGTCTTCGGCATCAGCTCACGCCATTCTGAACCGTCGCCGCCCTCGAGCATACAGCTCTCAGGATAATTGCCGCGAAAGTATGACGTATCAACCTCAACTCGCGTGATGCGTCCGGCCGTCCCGAGTTTGACTACGCACCAATCATGACCGGGGCCGCGGCGGCGGCGCGATTCCCAGCCGTCGCTCATATCGCGTGCGAGACCGGGCATTATGAGGTTCTGCCGATGGCCGAAGAATTCGTCGCTCGCCTCGGTCACGTCGCCACCGTTCTCGGCCGCCGCCAGGTCGATCTCGCTGTCGCGTTTTCGCAAGGCGTCCCAGTCGGGAATCACGTTGCCGTGCACACGCAGCCGCGCGACGCCGCCATCGGGGTATATCTTGAACCGCAGATGCGTGATGCGACCGCTGCCGTTTACCTCAAACCGATTCTGCGAATCGCCGTTCAGCTCCGACAGCGGTAATATCTCTTTCCACTCCGCATCGTGCAGATCGTCGAGATGCGGATTGCCGTTGACGGTCGCGGCGTCGAGTGAGCAGTGCGATGGGAAATTCCCGCGAAAGAACGCGGTATCGACCACCACGCCTTTGATCTCTCCCGGCATACCGAGGCGGATGATGCACCAGTCGAAGGGCTCATCGAGCCGCGGCGAACGTCGGCGGCGCGTTTCCCAGCCGTCCATCCATTTGCCGTCGTCGGTGTAAAGTCCCTCTTTCCAGACGGCGGCGTGCGGTTTGATGAGGTTCTCTTTCGCAGCAAAGAAATCGTCGTTGGCAAACAGCACCGTGCCGCCGAGCTTCTCAGAGGCGAGGTCGATCAGTTGTGTGAAATCGCTCATGTCGCGTCAGCAGGTGTTGCGGCCGTGGCCGGGTCGCGATAGATCCACGCGGCCAGCAGGTTCGTAACGATGGACGTCACCAATTGAAATCCCGCGATGATCAGCCACATGCGGCGGCCGTAGAACCCGAGCGGTATGAACTCCGCCGGTCCGGTGACCGAGCACGTTATCCACGCGACGACCGCGGCGATGATAGCCGTTTTTGGCCCCGGCCCGTGGAAGGGGCGCATCAGAGCGTACAGGAATATCGCAAGAAATCCGCGGCCCAGCTCAAAGATAAAGAAATAGACCATGGAGATGGCATGGCTCTCTGTGGGCATTCGAGCACCGAGCCCTTGATACAAGAATTCCCAATACTGCTTTACGATGTTCTCGTGCAAAAAACCGTCGCTCAAAAACAGCAAAACCGATGCGATCAGTCCGCCGATGAACAGGCGTCCGAAGTTGATCTTGGTCATAACGCCTCCTTTCAGAATTTGATTTGCTCTCTGCGTTCTCTGCGAAAATCTCATCGAACTCTGCGTGGAACCAAACTCCCACGCGGAGGCCGCAGAGGAAGAATCGCGGAGATCGCAGAGGCAGACGAACTACGTAATTAACTGCCCCGAAATTGTATGCGAAAACTCTTCCTTTCCAAAGACGCGAGTGCCGCGAACGAAAACTGAATCAACGCGCCCCTTCAAGCTCATACCGTCGTAAGGCGTAAGTTTGTGGCGATGATGGATCAACTCCGGCCGCACGGTAAAGTCCGCCTCCGGGTCCCAGATGACGATGTCGGCGTCGTAACCGGCAGCGAGCTTGCCCTTGCGGCTTCCCAGTCCCGCGAACTGCGCGGTTCGCTCAGACATGAGGCGCGTGAGATCGTTGAGGCCGAGGCCGCGTTCGGCGAGGTTCGTCCACATCACCGGCAAACCGAACTGCAGCGCCGAGATGCCGCCCCAGGCGTCGAGAAAATCGCCGCGTTCGAGCAGTTTGAGAGCGGGCGTGCAGGGCGAATGGTCTGAGACGACCATGTCGATGGTGCCGTCG
>CAZMQR010000029.1:0-13698 GCA_964568325.1 uncultured Chloracidobacterium sp.
GCCACGGCGATCTCGACCGACGGGTTCGTCTTGTTGCGGAAGTCGGCTAATCGAGCTTCGAGCCGCTGTTTGGTCCCGCCGTCGACAACGCCGGCGTAATCATTCACAAAACCGGTCGGCGACGGCAGCGGCGAGACGTCCTGCGACCACGGCTGCGATTCCTGCCCAAACGCATTGATGCCCGCAACGATAAACATTGTCGTCACGGCCAAGCTTATGAATTTCTGCGGCAATCGACCCCTCATCAGATCAATTCTGTAACTACTGATATACGTCCGATTGAACACTATGTTCGCAAGTCGTCAGGCGCGTTTGACTTCGATTATCTCCGCGCCAAATACGCGAATGGCCTCGCGAACGGCCGGATGTGCCCTGGCATATTCGAGCAATTCTTCGTGGCTCGGCTCAGCCGACAGGACAGGCAGATCGATCGGCTCTTGAAATGACGGTCTCGGTTCGTATGCCGGGGCGAATGCCCGTCCTGACGACGCAGCGACGGCCGGAGGCCTATCCTCGACCGCGGCGATTCCCAACCAGTCACGAACGATCGCTGACACGTTTGCGATAGGCAACAGGTCGTCACCACTCCATTCGAGTTGTAGCTCGTAGCCACCGTCGAGGCGCTTGTCATCGATATGGGCAAGCATCTCGGTGGTCGGCGGCGGAAGCCACGCGGCACGCGGCTGAGCAGGTTCTGAAATGTAAAACGGCTCGGGGATTGGCTCAAAGCCAACAGCTGCGGGCCTGGTTTCCGTGACCTCTTCGGGAGCTACAGGAGTCGGCTCAGATATTAAAGTTTTTTTTTCCTCAGCGGCCGTTGCCGAGGCGGAGGCAGCGACGGAGGTCCGTTCGCCGCCTGTCAGGGCATTCATTCTCTCGATCAGGCCTTCGATGTCGGCTACCTTTCGCATCTCGATAAGCTTGATAAGGCCCATCTCGAGGACGTATCGCGGGTGGGCTGCCTCACGGAGCGAGACCTCGGTGGCGGCAAGCGAATTGAAAAACCGGAGAAGGTCGGCCTCGGTAAAGCCCGAAGCCATCTGTGTCATCTGTTCACCCGTAAATACAGCCGTTTCGAATAGCTGACTTTCGCTCCCGGCGACCTTGAATACAAGCAAGTCCCGAAAGAGGCCTAACAGGTCGCGGCAAAAGTTCCGCAGATCGTGCCCGCGAACGATCAAGTCATCGACCACAGCCAACAGCTCCTTGGGATGTCGCTCGGCAATGGCGGTGACAGCCTTAGCAAGGACCTCGGCCCCGGCAAATCCTAGTGCACCCGTCACATCGGCGGCACGGATCTTGTCACCCGAAAAACTAATGACCTGATCAAAGTTTGACTGCGCGTCGCGCATCGAGCCCTCACCGGAGCGGGCGAGTTCGCGCAGGGCATCGTCATCGATATCGACCTTCTCGGCATCGGCGATCAGCTTTAACCGGTCGAATATCTTCTGCAGCGGGATGGTGCGAAATTGGAATTCCTGACACCTCGACGTGATCGTCTCGGGCACCTTGTGCAGCTCGGTCGTCGCCATTACAAAGACGACATTCGGCGGCGGCTCCTCGACGGTCTTTAACAACGCATTGAAGGCCGGCTTCGATAGCTGATGCACCTCGTCGATGATAAATACTCGGTAACGGTCGCGAGCGGGACTAAAATCTATGCTGTTGATGATCGTCTCGCGAACGTCATCAATTCCGGTATGCGAGGCTGCGTCGATCTCAAGCACATCCATCGAGCGGCCCTCGGCGATCTCCTGACACGACGGACAAATGTCTTTCTCATCCGAGCCGCATGGTGTAAGCGTAGGCTTGTCCGATTTGTGGCAATTCAGAGCTTTCGCAAGGATGCGTGCCGTCGTCGTTTTCCCTACGCCCCTCGCGCCCGAAAAGAGATACGCGTGATGCAGCCGGTCGTGCTCAATGGCATTACGCAGCGTTTGCGTAATTACCTCCTGGCCGGTCACCTCGTCAAAGGTCTGCGGCCGCCATTTGCGGGCTATCACCTGATAGGACATTTCCTCTAAGGATAATTGATATCTCTCGAAAGTGAAAAGGCAGGCTGTCGCCGTGTAGAATAGCGCAATGGCCCGACCGCCCTTTGTCGAATTTGCCGGCAACAAGCGCCTTCTTTGGATCGCTGAGGAGTGGATACGCTACGCACCGCAGCTCGCCGAATGGGCGATGGAACGCATCGTCAATCGACGCGATGTCTGGAGCCAGTACACCATCAAGAACGACCGCATTTCGGTCGTGATGCTGCCTATCAGGGAACGTCGTCACCTCGGCACCGACATGGTGACGATCACAAAGCTCGAACGGCATTTCTCCGGCCGCTCGCCCGCCCACCTCATCGGACTTCATTCGATCTCGGACCACTCAACCTGTAAATGGTTCGCCATAGACATCGACCTCCACAATCCCGACGTTCCGAACGCTGACGAGATCATCGAGGCGAATTGGGCGGCGACGCTCGAATGGGCCGGCCGGCTGCGGGAAAAAGGAATGGACCCTTTGGTCTTCGACTCTAACGGTGCCGGCGGTTTTCACATCTGGGTCCTGCTCGATGATGAGTATCCGCTGGCGGAGACCTTCGATTTTGCCGATCAAGTTCGCTCGGACTGGAAAGAACAGGGACTTCCCCGCCGGCCCGAGATCTTTCCACCAAAGCGAGAGGTCGGGCCGGACGACTTGCCCTACACGCTCCGCCTCGCCGGGCGCCATCATACGCGGCCGCATTACACACGCGTATATAACTTTGACCGCACGGACGAAGGCGAACCCGAGTGGCTCGACGGTGGCGATGCTATCGAAGCGATGATGGCCGCCCGAAGGTCGCCGCTGCCAACATTGGGAAAGAAGAAGGACAAAAGATCGACGCTGCGGCAAGTCACACAAAAGCCGAAAAAGGGTGCCGCCGGGCAGGTTCAAAATCGACCGCGCGTCTGCGTTGATCTCGACGGCGTTCTTGCGACCTACACCGAATGGAAAGGCTTCGACCATATCGGCCCGCCGGTTCCCGGCGCGGTCGATTTTGCGAGGAACCTGAACAAGATCGCAGATATTATTGTTTTCTCGGCGAGATGCTCAAGTGATCCGGGCCCCGGCGGCGACGTGCCGCTGTTGACCACAGGGCAACTCCGGATCAAGATCATCGAATGGCTCGAAAAGCACAAGATCCCATACACCGATGTCTATACCAGCCAGGGCAAACCGCGCGTCGCGGCCTTTATCGACGACCGCGCAGTGACCTGCAGCCCGCAGACCGACACCGAAGCATTTAATAGTGCAATAGATTCCGTTTACAAATTGCTCGGACGAAAACCGAAGAAGAGATGACCGCGATCGTCTTTCGCGTGCTTCCCGGTTAATTCTTACTCCTCGTCCTCAGCAGCGAGCAGCGATGCCGACGTTACGAGATCATCCTCACCGCATTTGATAAGCGTCACGCCCTGTGCCGAACGGCCGGTCTCGCGGATCTTGTCGACGCCGAGGCGAATTAGCTTCGCCTGCTGCGTGATGATCATGATCTCGCTTTCTTCCTCGATCGGGAATGATGCAACGACCTTGCCGGTCTTTTCGGTCGTCTTCATATTGATGACGCCGATGCCGCCGCGCTTCGCGAGGCGATAGCTCGAGACAACCGTCTGCTTGCCAAAGCCCTTTTCTGAGACAGAGAGTATCTTCTCCGTACCCTCCTGCGAGACGGAGCAAACCGACACGACGTAATCGCCCTTGCGAAGATTCACGCCGCGGACGCCGCGTGCCGCACGGCCCATCGGCCTCACGTCCGTCTCCTGAAACCGCACGGCCATTCCGTCATGCGTTGCGATCAGGATCTGCCGCTTGCCGTCGGTTCGGATGATGTCGAGCAATTCGTCGCCATCATCGATATTGATCGCGTTGATCCCATTCGCACGGATGTTCTGATAATCGCTGAGCGCCGTTTTCTTGATAACGCCATTGCGCGTGACCATCGTGAGATAGACCTCTTCGGTAAAATCCCGAACAGGCATCACCGCCACGAGTTTCCGTTCTTGTGACAACTGAACAAGATTTACGACGGCCTTGCCGCGTGCGGCGGCGGCCGCTTCCGGTATCTCGTGGACCTTAATCTTATAGACCTGCCCGTCGTCGGTAAAGATCATCAATGCGTCGTGTGTCGATGCCGTAAATAGGTGCTCAACAAAGTCCTCATTCTTCGCCGTTGCCCCAAGGCGGCCCTTGCCGCCGCGGCCCTGACGCGAATAGGTTGCCGTCGGCGTCCGCTTTATATAGCCGGCTTTCGTCACCGTGATCGCGACCTCTTCATCCGGGATCAGGTCTTCGATGCGAAGTTCAATCCCCGCGTCAACTATCTCAGTGCGGCGGGCGTCACCGTAGAGCCGTTTGATCTCGGTCAGTTCGTCCACGATCACCTGCCGCAGAACGCCTTCGTTGGCAAGGATATTCTCGAGTTCGGCGATGTATTTGATGATCTCGGCATACTCGTCGAGGATCTTTTGCCTTTCTAGGGCCGACAGCCGGCGCAATTGCAGATCGAGAATGGCCTGTGCCTGTATCTCGCTGAATTCGAGGCTCCCAATTACCTTTCGCAGGTCCTTTAAGAACTGCTCTTCGGTCTTGTTGCCCGTGATACCACGCCACTTCTTTATCTCGTCCAGCCCGGCAAAATTTCCCGTCAGGAATGCCCTCGCCTCATCCACCGAACGTGAATTCCGAATAAGCGGGATGATGTGGTCGAGCGCGTCAATGGCCTTGTTCAACCCTTCCAAGATATGTGCGCGAGCCTGCGCCTTTCTGAGGTCAAACTCGGTGCGACGCCTCACGACCTCGCGTCGGAAATCGACAAAATGCTCAAGAAGCTGCTTGAGATTCAGCAGTTTCGGCTGGCCGTCAACGATGGCAATGTTGATGATGCCAAATGACGCCTGCATACGCGTCAGCTTATAGAGCTTGTTGAGGACAACCTGTGGAACGGCGTCTCGCTTTAGCTCGATGACGATGCGCATGCCCTCGCGGCTCGATTCGTCGCGGATCTCTGCGACGCCGTCGAGCTTGCGTTCGTGGACGAGCGCGGCCATCTTCTCGATCAACTCGGCCTTGTTGACCTGATACGGCAACTCAGTAACGACGACCGCATTCCGTATTCGTTCACCGCGTCCGATCTCATCGACCACGGCGCGGGCGCGCATCTGAATGATGCCCCGGCCCGACCGGTAGGCACTCAATATGCCTTCACGACCGTAGATGAAGCCCGCCGTCGGAAAGTCAGGCCCGGGCACTATCTTGATAAGCGAATCAATGCTGATCGTCGGCTCCTTGAGCAATGCCACGCAGGCATCCAGTATCTCGGTCAGATTGTGCGGCGGTATCTTTGTGGCCATGCCGACGGCAATGCCCTCCGATCCATTGACCAATAGAAGTGGCACCTTTGTGGGCAGGACCTTCGGCTCTGACAGCGATTCGTCGTAGTTTGGCTGGTCGTCGACTGTCTCCTTCTCGATATCCGCGAGGACCTCATTCGTGATCTTTGCGAGCCTGACCTCTGTGTAGCGCATCGCGGCGGGGTTGTCGCCGTCGATGGAACCGAAATTCCCCTGTCCGTCAACGAGCGGATACCGCATCGAGAAATCCTGCGCCATCCGCACGACCGTATCGTAAACGGCCGTGTCGCCATGCGGATGATACTTACCAATGGTGTCACCGACGACGCGCGCAGACTTTTTGTAAGGCTTGTTATACGTGTTTCCCAGCTCGTGCATTGCCCACAGCACGCGGCGATGAACCGGCTTGAGCCCATCGCGCACATCCGGCAATGCGCGGCCGATGATGACGCTCATCGCGTAGTCGAGATACGACCGGCGCATCTCGTCTTCGATATTGATCTGGTTGCGTTCTATCAGTGAATCCATTGGTCAAACAGGCTCAGGAAAATGGGTCTTGGACAAGGCGTGACGTCCGGAAAATCTGGAATTACGAGCGTCTTAAACGTATCTATATTTTACAGGCGTAAAGCCTGTTACGCAAACCTGAGCCTCTTCCACAAAGGCCCCTTTTTCAGACCTGTTTTTGACCTGAGATGTTGACCTCGCCATCACAAGATACTCGTGCCATCGACCGTGCGGCGCCAAAGCCGACGGTCGAGAAAGAGAACCGGCGAATTCAGCGTATTTCGCTGCCGCTGCCGGTCCGCGTCGAGGTAAAGATCGATGCAAAAGTAGGATGGTACGAGATCACGCGGCTAAACGACGTATCGGCCTTTGGCGCCGGCTTTACGCTTAAAAGGCCGATTAAACGCGGCCGTTTGGTGCTTCTGACCGTCCCGATGCCGCGTCAGTTGCGTTCATTCGACTACAGCGAGCCGCAATACAAGGTCTGGGCGCTGGTTCGACGGTGCATCTCGATCGGAAAAAGCTCCGCCGAACCTGAATATTCGATCGGTGTCGCGTTTACGGGCAAAACCCCGCCGGTCGACTATATCGAGCATCCTTCGCGGCTCTACGACCTCGCCCACCGCGAGGAGGACGGCAAAGGAATGTGGCACCTGACGGACGCCAACCTTCACGCCGATGAGTCGGACCTGCCGAAGGATCTCAGGAAGCAAACCAGATATTTCATCCCCGAATCTCTCACGATCGAACAAGTTGACGAAGCAGGAAATGTCTTGCTTTCTGAGACCACTGTGACGGAAAATATAAGTCTCGGCGGTGCGGCCGTCTTTACGACGCTCAATGCCGATACCGGGACATTCCTCAGGGTGCTCAGCCCCCGACACAATATCGAGATACTATCGGTCGTTCGCGGTTCTCGCGTAGGCCCGGACGGCATCACACGGCTCCATCTCGAGTTTATCGACCGCTTCTATCCGCTTGAGGGCATCGGCTGATCCCTCAACATCCTGATCAAACTAGCCAAAACGGCATTTACATGAGTGTTATCGAATTCAATCCACCGGCCTTGCAGCAACGGCCGATAATCGATCAAGATCCGATCTTGGACCTTCGCCGTAGCGAGCGGGCCCTCACTGACCTCAAAACCATCGTCCAGGTCAACGAGGGCGACGAACAGCTTTGGAAAGAGGTCACGAAGGTCAACACAGTCTCACGCAATGGCGTAGGTGTTAGCCTCTCGCGCAGCTGCACCGTCGGCCGGCTCGTCAATCTTGTGCTGCCGATGCCAAAAGAATTTCGCTCATACGACGACGATCTGGACCTGTACGAGGTAATGGGCATCGTCCAGCACTGCAATGCCGCAACCATCGATGGGCTCACGGTCTATCATGTCGGCATCGGCCTGATCGGCAAAGAGATACCGGAGAGTTTTAAGGCTGACCCGACCCAGAACTATCGGATCTCAGGAATGAAGAGCGACGGTTTCTGGGCCATCACCGAGTCGGAATCGCAGTTCACCAAACGCAAGAAGCCCCGCACGTGGCTAACGATGCCGGTCACCATCGCTCTTATCCAGCGCGAGGAAAAATCGCTCGCTCGCGAAGAGACCTATACCAAGAACATCAGCGCAGGCGGCGTGTCGGTCACAACCAAGCTGAAGGCGAACGTCGGCGACAAGGTCAAATTTGCCTGCAAGCTCCTTGATTTCTATTCTATTGCGATCGTTCGCAACCAAAAGACGGTCGAGGGCGATACTTCGACGCTTCACCTTGAGTTCGAAGAAACACAGTTTCCGATGGAAAGACTCATGGCTCTTCAGCGGAGCGCGGCCTGAAACAGGCTTTGCAGCAGAGATGCTGCTATGCTTACTCTAGAAAGACCGGTATCGATGGGCCGGTCTTTTTCTAATGGCAGAAACTGCAACCGACGCTAATCCTCCGCGGATCGTGAATTGGCTGGCTCGTTCTATTGCTTGGCTGGTCAGCAAGCCGCTCTGGTTCATCCGGTTCTCGGGCCGCGAGCATATTCCCGCTCGCGACAGCGGCGCTTATCTGATCGCCGCAAATCATCAGACCTATATCGATCCTGGGTGGATCGGTATCCCGATCAAGCATCCGATGCGTTTCATGGCCTGGGACGCCGCATTCGAGTGGCGGTTCATCGGGCCATTCATCTCCTATCTCGGCGCGTTTCCGGTATCGCTCGAGACTGGCGGCACGATCCGGGCAATGAAGCAGGCCCTACGAAGTTTACGCAGCGGAGCCGCGCTGGTCGTCTTTCCTGAGGGGGCCCGCGAAATGCCGGACGGCGAACTGTTGCCATTTAAGAGCGGCGTCGTGCGTATCGCTATTCAGGCGGGCGTGCCTATCCTTCCGGTCACCATCCGCGGCGGCAACCGGATCTGGCCCCGCGATTGGAAATACCCGCGATTTTTCCGGCGCGTGACGGTAACGTATCACCCATTGATGCATGTCACCGAGGACGCATCGATCGAGACGCACGAAAACCTCGACCGGTGGACCGCAAAGCTAAAGGAAGTAATTGAGAGCGCTTGAGCGCTCAGTTCTTCGGCCTGGCAGGTGGCCGCGGAATGTTTGGCCTGACGACCTGTCGTAGGATCCTCTCCTGAAGCAGCCGCTTTTGCTCGGGCGTCATCCTGTTGGGATCGAACCCTCGCGGAATACGTGTGAAATCGTCCTCACTTCCTGCCGGCGGCTGTCGGTCGGGCTTGCCGATCTTACGCGTCGTAACGGTTCCGTCAGCATCGCTGGTCGTGATCGTGATCTCGTCGGGCCCTGAGATATCCTCATCAAAACCATCGTCCATCTCATCCGTTCCCGTCTGTTTTCCCAGACGGTCGTTGCCTGGGGCCTTTGCGGCCTTGGCCGGGTCGGTCTGGCCTGTGTCCAGAGTGCGGCCCGGCTCGCCCGTGGGGGCCGCCGTGTGATCGGACGTGGCACTGTTCGCTGCGTTCGCGGCATCTCCGCCGGTCACGGAAACCTCACCTCCCGACGGGGCGGCATTCGCATCGGTCGATGACACCGGCGTCTCGACAGCTTTCTCGTCGGCCCCAAGGCCGAAAACCGACGGTTTGATCATATACAGCCCGCCCGCCGCAGCCGCACCGACGAGCAGGACCACGACCATACCGGCCGCCATCGCCAGTCCGCGATGCACGCTTGACGGAGCTTCCGTCGTGGCCGCAGGCGTAAACGCGGTTTGATCTATCAGGCCGGGCCTTATCGACGTTACCTGAGAAACGTTCTCAGGGTGTGTTGACCCGGAAACGCCACCGGCAAGCGCCGCCGCAGCCCGCGTTTCCTCGGGCATCAGCTTCGTCGGCTCGCCGGTGCCCGTGACAGGGACAGGAATGCCCGCAGCCGCCGAAACATCAGCAAGATAGCCGTAGTTCTGATGCTCGCGAAGCATCCGCCGCATCTCGGTAGCATCTGCGGGCCGGGAATCCGCGTTGAGGTCCATTGCCTTATGTAGAACGCCTGCAACGCCGCGGGGCACGTCGGTGCTGAGCTTGTTCGCGGGAGCGAGCGGGTCCGGCCTCTGGCTCAGCACGGCCATTGCTCGGGTCAGAGCGTCCTCAGGGGCAGCATTCGTCAATAGATGATAGAGCGTCGCGGCAAGCGAATACAGGTCACTTCGTGGATCGGTCCCCGTGCCCTGGATCTGCTCCAGCGAAGCGTAATTGCGCGAATAGCCAAAGATGCTCTTCGCGGCAGTCTGATGTCCGGCGTCGGTCGGATTGCCTTTGGCAAGCCCAAAATCCAGAAGGACGATATCGCCGCGCGAATTGACCTTTAGATTCTGCGGCTTAATGTCACGGTGGACGACCGGAACATCCTGATTATGCAGATAGTCCAGAGCATCGAGCAATTGATCCGCCCATCTCAGCACCTGATCGACAGAGAACTGTGTATGGATCGACTCGAGCATGGTCGCCACATCCTCGCCAGGAATGTATTCCATGACGAGAAACTGGCTGTCACGCTCCTCGAAATGGTCCGAGACACGCGGCAAGGCGTTGTGCTTCAGGCTGTTGAGCAGGCGGGCCTCGCGCTCGATGGCCTTACGAAAGCTCTCGTCCATACACAGCGTCTCTTTGATCGCCACCGTACTGCCAAAGCGCTCATCGGTCCCGATATAGACGGCGCCCATACCGCCCTGTCCGATCTGTCTGTCGATGCGATAACGCTGCTGGAGGATTGTCCCGGTCTCGATCATTGCACTACCTTACGGGAATGACGCTTATAATACTACAAAACACCGTCACACGTTCAATAAAGACAAGTCCCTCGGTTTCTCCTAGATAAGACGCAAAGAACCGTGAGAGCGATGGATTTCTTTTTAGCTGTGCATTATGCGTCGGGAACGATCCACCGCTCCGTCATCTCGCACCATAGCACGAGGCCGCGCCAATCACCATACTTTTTGTAATGCCGCTCGATGCGGCCGTCTTTACACGGTTTCTCTTGATTGTATTTCTTATAGAATTGCGACCGCAGCCAGGAATCGAGCGCGAGGCCGTCGTATTTTCCGACGAGCTTTAACAGATTATCGGCGGCATAATCGCCGACGCCCTTGACGCGTTTCATCTCTTCTCTGAGTTCCGGCCCGCTCAGCGGCGACTCGAGCCACGCTTCAGGATCAAACCTGCCCAACGCGACAGCTTCGGCCAATTCCACAAAATACGGCGACCGATAACCGGCCTTGACCTCGCTTCGATAAAACGATTCATCTACCGATGCCATCGCCTCGGCCGTCGGAAACGCTTTCCTGCCGCCAACGGCCGAGCGGCCGAGCTTTTCGACGAGATTTGCGACCATAATCTTTGTTAGGCCCCACGAGCAGTTTGTCGTGCAGATCGTTTTTACAAGGTCTTCGAAAACGGTTGCCGATCTCAGCATCCGTCCGGCGGCCTTTTCCGCAACCCACGACAAATGTCCGTGCCCGTCTATTGCTTGATAGAATCCTGTAAGGTCGTCATCGAGCCGCAAAATGTGCCGCGCCGCGCGCTCAACCTTATCGAGATCGATCCGCGACGACGCCAGATCGATCCGTACGCCGCCATTGTCCTCATATAGCACGCCGCACACCGAGAGGCCGCAATTGTCGGTAAAAACCGCTTTCAAACGCCAGTCTTGATCGTCAAGCTCGAACGGCGTAAGCTCCGACCAGCCATGGCTGTAAACGGTCGAGCGAAAGCTGAAATTCTCATGTGTAGAAACTATGAAGAGAAACCGGCATCTTGCATCCAATATTTTTTTCGGCTATCGCAGTATATTCCACGTCTAACAGCATTAGAAATAGCAAAAAAGGTATTGTCTTTTGCCTTGGAAATGTTGTAGATTTGAATTTGTATAAACTGTTTTAACCGCGACGCCGCTCCACTGCATCGCCGGGACCATTCGAGAAATACAACGCGTAGTTGCCTTAGGAGGAAAGGTATGAAGAGTAGATATTCGCAGCGTTTCTTGCGGATCATGTCGACAACGGCCGTCGTAGCTGTCTTATCGGTCATTGGGCTTGGCCAGAATATTTCTGACCCAGATCCGAATTCGCCGACGCCGATCCTGCTGAGCATTCAGGGCTCCACACGCGCCGTGGCCATTCCGGCCGAACGGCTAGGCAAGGTTCCGATCAATAGGATTACCGAAAGTGCCTTTCGGCCAGATTCGCGCGTCGTTCTGTTTGTCAGGAATCTGAGCTTGCTGCCGGATGAAGGGGCAAATGCGTTTCGCGTGTATGTCGAGCATGCCAACGGTCGCAATTACACGTTCCCGGTGCTGAGCATCGAACCATACACCGACCCGACAGCGGGCCGCGGCATCTACGCGTTGACCGTTCAGTTGACAGACCAGAATCGCTTCTGGGAACCGCCGACGGCCGATGGTGACATCCTTGTCGGTGTGACCTGGCGCGGCCTGATAAGCAACAGACTCAGACTCGGCCTGGGCACAACCGGCGGCAAGATCGCCGACCCACCGGGCTCGCTGCCGACACCGTTCGCGACATCAGAGACGCGTGCTCCCGAATACGTTGGCTATCGCTGGTCGGGCGACCGCAAACGATTCCTTGAACAAGCCGGATTTGGCCCGACCGCCGCACTCGACGACCGCATCCGGCGAATTGGCCTAAGGACGTGGCTTGCAGAGCAATTCGAAGCTCCGTACCCGGGAACGGCGTTCCCTTATCCTGAGTTTCCGCTCATGCCGGGAAACGCAACTGCTGATTGCCAGAACAACATTCCGGTCAACTGTGTGCGCGACCACTACACGATGTATCAGCCGCAGACGTGGTTCATCAAAGAGGCGTTCTACGGCGACCCTCAGTTGCGGCACCGTGTCGCCTGGGCACTGAGCCAGATCTGGGTCACGTCCGGGGCCGACGTTCAGCAGGGCCGGCACATGGTTGAGTATCACAAGGTCCTGAGCAAGTATGCTTTTGGCAATTTCCGCGACCTTATGGGCCCTAGGGTCTTCGATGTGCCGACGGCAACGCCGGGCCTGAATACCTGTTCGTCCTGCGGAATGACGCTTAACCCGACGATGGGTCAGTACCTCGACATGGCCATCAGCACGAAAAATAACCCGAACGAGAACTACGCGCGAGAGATCATGCAGCTATTCACGGTTGGGCTCTTCATGCTGAATCAGGACGGCTCAGTTCAGGTCGATGGACAGGGCAGCCCCGTGCCGACCTATGATCAGGCGGTTGTCAATGATCTGACCAAAGTATTGACGGGATGGACGTTCTGCAATAACGCTGCGAACTGCCCGAACATAGTCGCCGGGACGCAGAACTACATCGACCCGATGCTGCTCAACACGAATAATCACGACCTGAACGCCAAGACGCTTGTGAGTTATCCGGGCTCGACCACCACGAACGTCCCGGCCTGCGCGGCCCCGTGCAACACGGTTGCTCTACGGGCGGCCTATGCTAATGCATCGATAGTCCAGGCATTGGACAATATCTTTAATCATCCAAATGTCGGCCCATTTATCAGCCGCCTCCTGATCCAGCACATGGTCACGAGCAGCCCGACACCGGCATATGTCGGCCGCGTCGCGGGCGTATTCAATGACAACGGATTTGGCACACGCGGCGATATGAAAGCCGTCGTCAAGGCGATCCTGCTCGATCCCGAGGCACGCGGCGACGCGAAGACCGACCCAAATTACGGTAAGCTCCGCGAACCGGTGCAGTTGATGACCAATTTCGCTCGGGCGTTTAATGTTCGCTCTGCGGACGGTTTGGGCTTGAGCGATGGCAACTTCGTCCGTGGCCGTGGTGAATTGAATGCGGCGGGTCAGTTGCCGTTCTTGTCCCCTACCGTTTTCAATTATTTTCCGCCGGACTACGTCATCCCCGGCACGTCGCTGAACGGCCCGGAGTTTGCGATCATGACCACCGGCACATCCATCGCAAGGGCAAATTTCTTTAATCGAATGGTGTTTACCGCACCGGCGTATTCGGTGTCGATGCCCGACTCGCCAAACGGAACATCGTATGATTTCAGCGACCTGCAGGCACTCGTGATCGCCGATCCGACCAACACGATGCTGCTCGACGACCTCAACAATCGTATGCTTCACGGCACGATGACCGCTGAGAATCGGGCTACCCTGCAAACGGCTATCAACTCCATTTCGGTATCAAATCCGCCCACCGCGACACAGGCCCTGAATCGTGTGCGGCAGGCTGTTTACCTGATCGCGACATCGTCGCAGTATCAAGTTCAGAGGTGATCAAAATGAAAGAAACAAGACGCGATTTTTTGAAAAAGTCAGGC
>CAZMQR010000030.1:0-13383 GCA_964568325.1 uncultured Chloracidobacterium sp.
TGGAAATCACACACGAGAGACTGATCGAAGAAGCAACGAAGGTACGCGAGAACGCGTACGCCCCGTTCTCTAAATTCAAGGTCGGTTCGGCCCTTGAAACCGATGACGGTTTGATAGTGGTGGGCTGCAATGTAGAGTCAGCGAGCTACGGCCTGACCGTTTGCGCCGAGCGTGTAGCGGTCTGGAAGGCCATTTCGCTCGGCAAGACAAAGATCCGCCGCATCGCGGTCGTCGCCGACACCGAGGAGCTGACTCCGCCCTGCGGCGTCTGCCGGCAGATCATCTGGGAATTTGGCGGTGACATTCCCGTGATCTTTGCCAATCTCCACGGCCAGGCCGAGACCGTCCAGATGAAGGACCTGTTGCCGCGGGCGTTTGATACGAAGTTTTTGAAGTAATATGGAGTTGCCAACTTACCAGTCTTGCATGTTGCCGCTTCTGGCTTTTGCGGCCGATGGCAATGAGCATTCACTTCGTGAAGCTACGCAGGCCGTCGCTGATGAATTTGGACTCGACGACGGTCAGCGCACTCAACTCTTGGTGAGCGGTCGTAAGCCTGTAATCGATGACCGCGTAGGCTGGGCGCGAACCTACCTCGGCCAGGCCGGTCTGTTACACTCAACCAGAAGAGGGCACTTTCAAATCTCGGAGCGTGGCCGCAAGTTTCTCGCGACTAAGCCGGACGTTCTCAACGACCAAGTTCTAAAGCAGTTTCCGGAATTTGTTGAGTTCATTGCCAGAAAGTCTCGGAAGAAGGTTAGTACTGCGGCACCTGATTTAGAATTTTCATCATCGTCCGACAGCACACCCGAAGAATCTCTTGAAGATTCGTTTCAGACAATACGAAATCGATTAGGAGCCGAGTTATTGGAACATGTGAAATTGTGTTCACCTAAGTTCTTTGAGCGCCTCGTTGTTGAACTGCTGGTGAAGATGGGGTATGGCGGAACGCTGGAAGACGCCGGACAGGCTATCGGCAAGAGCGGTGATGAAGGTATAGACGGGATCATTAAAGAAGACCGTCTTGGGCTAGACGTTATCTATTTACAGGCGAAACGCTGGGAGAGTAATGTAGGAAGGCCCGAACTTCAGGCGTTTGCAGGAGCATTGCTTGGGAAGCAGGCGAACAAGGGCGTATGTATAACCACTTCAAGCTTCTCAAGCGGTGCGCGCGAGTTTGCACGATCAGTGGCGAGCAACATCATACTGATCGACGGTAATGACCTCGCTGACCTTATGATCGATTACAACGTGGGTGTTTCCGTTGTCACGAACTATGAGATCAAGCGAATCGATTCTGATTATTTTATAGAAGTGTGAAAGGGCATAAAGAAATTCCTGAGATTCGCTTGGACAAGACAAAGTTGTCGGTCGTGTCATTTGCGGAAAAGAAGGCGGACGAGATCGAGTATTGGAAGAAGGCATCTATCAAGGAACGTTTTCAGCAGGCGGAACGGCTAAGGAGAATAGCTTATGGAGCTAGAGCTACCGCAAGACTTCAAAGAACTATTCGAATTTTTAAACGCTCACAAGGTTGAGTATTTGCTCCTTGGCGGCTATGCCGTCATTGCGTACGGTTATGTCCGCAACACGAGCGATATAGACGTTGTGGTGTCAGATGGTGAGGAGAATGCCAGACGATTGATGAATGCGCTGGCCGAATTTGGTTTTGGCGAGACAGAGTTGCGGGTCGATCTATTCACCGAACCGGACAGTGTAGTTAGAATGGGCGTCGAACCGATGAAAATCGAGATCCTTAATTATCTTAAAGGTGTCGACTTCAAAGACGCCTATTCAAGACGGAGATCGGTAGAAGTCGAGGATATTAGCGTGGATCTAATAGCTTTGCCAGACCTGCTGGCCAACAAACGAGCTGTCGGACGGCCGAAAGATCTGATAGACGCTGACGAATTGGTGGAACGAAATAGCTAATACACTGGACTATGAGAATTATTACGATTGCCCTTAGCCCCTTCTTCCTCCTTTTACCTTTTTTCGCAAATTCCCGCGTGGTTGAAGCATCGCGGGCGGCCGTCAACGTCGACATTCTGATCGTCGGCGGCACCATCGTCACGATGAATGAGCAGCGTGAGGTTATTGAGAACGGGGCCATCGCGATCACAAAGGGCAAGATCGACATCATGGGGACGCGGCGGATCGTGACGCAGAATGTGCGTGCGAAGCACACTATCGACGCTACTGGCAAGGTTATCATTCCGGGCCTTATCAATACGCACACGCATGTGCCCATGACGCTGTTTCGCGGGATATCGGACGACCTCGACCTTAATGACTGGCTGACGAAGTTCATCTTCCCGGCCGAAGCAAAGAATGTCAATGAGCCGTTCGTGCGGGCCGGGACGCGGCTCGGGCTGGCCGAGATGATACGCGGCGGGACGACCACCTATTGCGACATGTACTACTTCGAGGACGCCATTGCCGAGGAAACCAAGAAGGCCGGCGTTCGCGGCGTTCTGGGTGAGACGATCATTGACTTTCCGGTCGCCGACAACAAAACCAACGCCGAGGCGATGGCCTATACGGAGCGGTTCATTAAGAAGTGGCGAAATGACCCGCTGATCGTACCCGCCGCCGCACCGCATGCTCCGTACACGGTTTCGAAGGAGCATCTCCAGGCAATACGCGCCCTTGCAGACCATTTGGAGGCTCCGGTCGTTATCCATGTAGCCGAGACCAAAAAAGAGCGCGACGATGCCGAGAAAACCTTCGGTATGACACCGGTCAAGTACCTTGACAGCTTCGGCTTTTTGACCGATAGGACGATCGCCGCACACAGCATCTGGCTCACTCCTGAGGAACTTCGCATCTACAAAGAGCGCGGTGTCGGCTCGGCTCATTGCCCCCAGTCAAACCTCAAACTTGCATCCGGCGTTGCCGCGATCCCCTACTTTCTTCGCGAAGATATAGCCGTCGGCCTCGGTACTGACGGTGCCGCGTCGAACAACGACCTAAACCTGTGGGAAGAGATCGACACCGCTGCCAAGCTCCACAAACAATGGTCGCTCGACCCTAAGACCCTGCCTGCCGAAGAGGCGTTTGCGATGGCTACCATCCGCGGAGCTCGCGCGCTCCACATGGCGGACAAGATCGGTTCGATCGAGGCCGGCAAGAGCGCTGACATCGCGATCGTTGATATGGACGGGCTGCACCAGACGCCTTGGTTCAACGTCTATTCGGCACTTGTTTACTCGACAAAGGCCTCTGACGTCCGCACAGTTGTCATCAACGGCCGCGTGGTCATGCGCGACCGGCGTTTGCTCACGTTGAACGAAAGTGCTATAAAAATAGACGCGCTCCGCTATCGCGATAAGATCATCAAGAGTTTGCGTAACTGATCGTGCGGGCCTGGAAACAAGGTCGATTTGATGATTTTCTTGAGGTTCGGCTGCGAGTTCGGGTCGTATAAGTGAGCCTTCTATTGGGCATATTCGCTTGACCTTTACGGAAGATTATTCAACTCAGAGGAGGAGAAGGAATGCCGTTAAATGTCAGAAGGTTTTGCACTTCGGTTTTTCTGATTATAGGTATCTTGATCGTCGGCTCTCACGCACAGACGATCGCTCAGCAGGCAGCAAATGTAGCACCGCCGACGTCAGGCGACGTGATGCGTGACCGCATCTCAAAGGCAAAGGCGTTCATCGCCGTACGCAATTACGCGGCCGCGAGCTACGAGCTTGAGAACATCCGCAAAGAGACTAGCGACGCGGCCGTGCAGTCGGTGGTCAGCGTTCTTCTGATTAATAGTTACCTCGAACAGGGCAACTACAAACGTGCTCAGGACTTTCTGAACGAGTATTTCAATCTCCAAAAGACTACGAAACCCAATGCAGCGGCGAATTATATGGCTGTAGCTGGCCAGGTCGTCAAGAATGCACGCAGCCGCGCCGAGCGGTATCGCACACTCGGACTGAGCGTCTCTGACCGCACGCTGCCGCTCGAGGCCCTCAACGATCTCGAAAAAATGCGTGAGACAATCGAGATCGTTGTCACCCAGTCCAAAGAGATAGGCAAATCACCGAACCGGGCGGCCGAGGCTATGGCCTTGCTTGAAGAGGCAACCGATTCGCGAAGCCTGCTTGCCCGCGACGATTATGATTCTCGCCGCTGGAAAGACGAGGTTACAGACACCCGCGAATCAATGGCGAATGCCCGAAGCGTCGTGCTCGATGCAGGAGACGGAAAGCCGATCGCATCAGTGCCGACAGAGTTGGTAGCGGCTAAACCAGGGCAGCCTGAGAACACGCCTCCGGTAGTTCAGCCGGTCGCGATGCGAGAGCGTGAGGTAAAGTTAGCTGAGAAGGGACCTGTCGAGACCACCGTTGCAAGCAGCGATAAGCCGATCTACGTTCCGTCACCTCCGGCAAGTGTAAAGCCAACCGGCCCTGTCCCGAAAATGGAACCCCAAGGGATCGCCACGACTCCGGCCCCGGTACCAAGCGACGACCCGCTTGACGTTGGCTCATTGCTCGAGTTTGCGACCGATCGTGTGTCGCCGACGTATCCGCCACTTGCCAAAACACAGCGAATGACCGGTATCGTTAGGGTCGATCTTACGATCAATGAGAAAGGCGAGGTTGACGAGGTCCAGAAGTTATCGGGGCCATTCATGCTTCAGGGAGCGGCGAGACAGGCTATCAGGAAATGGAGGTTCAAGCCCTTTACGCGGGACGGGCAGCCAGTAAAGGCGATCGGGTTTGTCAGTTTTAATTTCGACCTCTAAATTCGCCGCGGGACCAATAGGCCTTAACATACGCCTTGACTTCTGATAATCTCTTCGACACTCGGAGAAATTCAAGATGAACCTTGCCTGGGCCAGGATTTTCCTTCTTTCGACGTTGCTTCTGTGGGCGTTGGCACCCGTCGGCGCCCAGATTGCCGAAATGCCCATCGTGGCGCGGATCACGGTGACCAACGATGTCGATCTGCAGCGTGTCGTAACCCTGGATCTCGATCTGATGGAGTATCGCGACGGGAACGAGCTAATTTTCTGGACGACCAAGGAACAGATCACTCGCCTCGCCGCTAACGGTTGGCGGGTCCGTGTTGACGAAAAGCTCACTGCGGAGCTCGCGGCGATCGATCTCAATGACACGTACCTGGGCGGTTATCGGACCGTTGAGGAGACACGAACATTCCTGGACCAGAAAGCCGCCCAGTATCCCACGCTTGCGCGGGTATTCACCTATGGCCAGAGTTGGGAAAAGATCCAGAATCCGGCAAATGGCTATCACCTCTTCGGTATCAGCCTGACGAATTCGACGATTCGAGGCAACAAACCGAGGTTTTTTCTTGAGGCCGGGATCCACGCCCGAGAATTGGTGCCGCCTGAGATCGCAACGCGGTTTGTTGAGTACCTGCTGTCGAATTACGGCGTCGATGCAGATGCCACGTGGCTCTTGGACGAACACGAGATCATAGTCATTCCTATCATCAATCCTGATGGCCGCAAGCTTGCCGAGCAATCGCTACTAAAGCGCAAGAATATGAACGCCACGAGCGGCAACTGTACGAATGTCACTCGCGGGATCGATCTGAATCGAAATTTCTCATACCTCTGGGGTACGGTAAATCCGCCGACAACGCCGCCCTGTAGCGAGACGTTCCCGGGACTCTCAGCGGCCTCCGAGCCGGAAGCGTCGTATGTCGAGGACCTGCTCGATCAACTCTATCCAGACCAACGAGCCCCCGGCCAGACCTCACCGGCCCCCTTGGATGCAACGGGAATATTCCTGGACATGCACAGCACCGGAAATCTTATCCTTTATCCTTGGGGACAAGATCAAACTCCACCGCCAAATCTACAGTTGCGAACGATCGCGCAGCGGATGGCCGGCTTCAACGGCTATGACCCAATCCAAAGCATCAATCTGTACGCGACCAGCGGGACGGCGCGCGAGTATGCCTATGGAGAACTTGGCGTAGCGGGCCTTGCAATGGAGATCGGCCTGGGCTCCGGAACATGCGGCGGTTTTATGCCGGCCTATACGTGCATCGATGGCGGAACTAACGGCAATTTCTGGAATCTGAACAGGCCTGTTCTGCTGTATTTGGCGAAGCTCGCTCGCACGCCGTACATGACTTCCGAAGGTCCAACGATCGAAACGCTGACGGTCACGCGAACCGGTTCGAAATCGTATCTTCTTCGCGGCGCCATCAACGACGGCTATAACGGCAATCAGGCGGTTAACGGTGCAGAAGTATATATCGACGTGCCGCCTTGGCGGGGCGGTGTGCCGATCCCAATGATGGCCGAGGACGGAGCGTTTGACTCACCTACGGAATCAGCCATCCGAACCGTTAACGTCTCGCCGTCACGACATATGGTCTATGTTCGCGGCCGTGATGCTAACGGCAACTGGGGTGCTGTCTCGGCGGTCTTTATAGCATCTCGGTTCGGCGGCACCTCACATCTCCCTGATTGAACACAGTGGATCTGCGGCTTTTGTGCGGCGATTCACTGTCGACAATCTTGACAAAAAAATAATGTTTTGCGAACCTTAATTATGCCGCAGAACGGGTTGCGGTAGCAATGAAGATATCGGCACAGGAAGAATACGGCCTTCGCTGCCTGGTGCAGCTTGCCAACCTTGCGGATGGTGACTCGCTGACGCTGCCGCAGATCGCCGAGCGCGAAGGCATCTCGACGGCTAACGCGGGAAAACTGATGTGGCTGCTCAACAAGGCCGGATTTGTTCTGTCGACCCGAGGAACAAAGGGCGGCTATCTGCTCGCGAGGCCGGCTGCAGAAATACGGCTTAGCGAGATCATCCACGTTCTCGATCAAGAGGTGATAAATAAGCATTGTGGCAACTACACCGGTTTGCTCGACACTTGTGTGCACACCGGCGATTGCGGCATTCGTTCGGTGATCGTCGGGCTACATGAGGTCGTTCACCACGCGCTTTCACAGATTACCCTGGCCCAGCTCATCGGCAGCGAACACTCGGTCGATCAGATGTTTCACCAGATCAAGGGAATCACCTGGGACCTTCGGAGCAAAGGCCTGGTCCCCCGGGAGTTGTGATCTTTGATCGCACGACGTTTGGAGGCTTCGACGACGATCAATTCGTTCTTATCAATGTCCAAAGCTGGCCTTTATCTTCATCTGACGCCTTAACCATTTCAACGTAATATTGATAGAAAGTAACCGCTTCCAGGGACTTGCCGTCACCAAGAAATTCGGTGGTCAGGCGAAAGTAATCACTGCCAACAGGGGTCACTTTCCACTTTTGCCCGCTGTAATTACCGGTTGGGGCCATTTTTACGCGGTCCTTCTTGGTCGCGTCGACGTCCAGCGATCGATTCTTTTTCTCGTAATCGTGCAGAATGGTTGTAAGTGTGTAAAAACCGCGACCGTCCGGCTTCATCAGCCACTTATGGTTTCCGTAATCACCGGCTTTTCGCATCTGCATCTTGTCGATGAACTGTCCGCTGTAGATAGCCTCCATCGCAAAACTATCGCCGTAGCGTTTGTTGACGATATAGAAACCGCCGTCCTTTGTCGGGATCTTTTTCCACAGTTGGCCCTCTTTGTTCCCCGAGTCCCGCATTCGCAAAAAGCGATGTGTTGACTTCGTATGCGAGAGCGCTCTTGAATCTCCGAGCCAGTTATTCGTTATCCTATAAAAATCGCCTTCAACATTAGTGATCGCCCACAGCTGTCCATCGTCTATGGCTGACTCGGCGATAGCAACCGAAGAATCGCGTTTGTCATCTACGACTTCCATAGATTCGACGTCGCCAAGTTCGCGACTAACGATCCGATATGAATCTTCAACACCGGAATCGGGCGTTATTTGCCATAACTGCGCCTTGTTCTCATCCAAGTTGGTAAGGAACAATTTGTCGGCTTGCGGATCGAATTGCAGCGTCTTATTTTCCTCGCCCTTGTGCTTGTCCCCGATAACATACGACCTGTTCGCCTGTTTTACGATCATGAAACTGGTCGCCACCAAAGCTCCGCCAAAAAGCAGCGCGATAAGTAACAACGATATAACAGCGAATCGCAGAAACCCTGACCTTCTCTTTGGTGGCTCCTGGATCGGATACTGTGATGGAGCTTGTTGGTGGATCACGACGTGCGGGGGCGGCAATGACCGTTCGACTCGTGGCTCGGGAACCGGGGGCATTTGGCTCGACGGTGGCGGCGGTTGTACAGGCTGCTGAACTGGCGGCTCCGGCTGCATCGGCGGTATCAGTTGAGTCAGACCTTCCGAAAAGTCAGGCAGCTTGAATCCGCAATCGGCACAGAACTTGTTCTTTCCGTAATTCGAGACTTTGCAATTTGGACAGATCATGATGTCTTTGTATTAGTCGCCGTCTGTTAGAAGTCGGTCGCAACATTCTTGGTCTTTGGAGCTTTGTTTCGCTTGATGTTCTTCTCCCAAGGCTCTTTGTTGTAATCCCACGAGTAAGTATCGGGATTGAACAGATCCGACGCGGCCTGGCATCCGGTCGACGAGAAAACGATGCCGAGAATGAGAAAGGTTAACACAGTGATTTTGGTCCTTCGTTTGGTTATCATATGCTCTTACGTCCCTAGTTATAGGTTTCCGTGTTACCGTTCGAATCGGTCAGATCCAAGGTGCTGCCCGAATTTCTGAGTCGGTACGTGAATGAATCGACACTTCCCGAAATGGTGATCGTCAGCTTCCCGGGCGTAATCGAAAACGTTCCACCTGCGGATCCGCCGCCGCTCACCCGATTGACCGCTCCGTTCCATCCCGAGCTCGATTTTCTGACTGACATGAACTCGATCTGGTCGCCGGGATTGTTGATGTTGGTCCAGATATGCGAGGCGAGAATGTTGCCGTCGTTTTGAGCAGTCGTATTGGATTTCCCCTTCGTCAAGGTGACCTTTGTGCCGCCGTCGTCAATTACTATTTGATTACCACCGTTAGAGACCTTAAAGGGCAAGATCGCGTTGACGCCCGAAGCATGCACATTTAGCTCCACCGTCTTATTTGGAAAAACAACATAGTCGCCGATCACCGCATTAGAGCCGTCGGTGATCTTTCCTTCCAGCTTGTCGCCGGCCTTGCTTGCATAGCCGAACGACCAATTCGCAAAATTTCCGTTGACGTTTACGTCCCAGGTTCCTTCAAAGGGATTCGAAGATTTTGGCGCGGTCGCAGTTGTGGTGCCTGAGTTCACCGGTTGATTGCCTTGCGCAATCACGACATCTTTCGACGGTTCCTCGACTACGGTGTCATCGGTCGCGTCCCCTCGCTTAACTCGGGGCTTTTTATCACCACAGCCCAATATCGATACGGCGAAGGCGAGAGCCGCCAACAAAACCAACATTCGTTGCAACATGTGCTTATTCATCGTAATCATCCTCTTCTCAAATAATTCCAGACCCAGATATCCTAATCCGACCGGCCCCTCTTACTGATCTCGATCGACGTTTGGGGGAAGTGCCCTAGGTTGCTCCTGCTTCTTGACCGGCTGAGCATTGGTCCTTCGCAGATCGCTGACCTCGCCATCTTGATTCGTAAATCTCATTGACTTGCCATCGCTCGACACCTCGCATTTGATCTTGCTCGCGACACCGTCCTGCATGAGTTTGATCATGTCGTCACGAGAAACCGTGTACTGCGACGGCAGATCGCGGTCGCCGTTCGAATAGAAATTGAACGTCCCGACAAATGTATCGCCTTCGCGCCTGGACACAGTAAATTCAAAGATCACTCCGTCCGGGTTATTCGCGGGTTCCCATTTGCCGACGAGTGCCTTAGCCTTCTGCTCGATCATCGCGAACTCGGCGGTTGGCTCGGCGGAATTCGTGTTTGTGTTCGTCGGCGGAGCTGTCGCCGGCAGCGTGGCAAGGTCGTTTGCGACCTCCTCGTCAGTTGCCTCGATCAGGTCGTCAGCGTCTGGGTCAACCTCTCTGGCGGCGGTGTCGTCCGCCAAGTTGGGTTTGTCTCGTTTCACTACCTTCATCTGTCTCTTGGGTACTCTCTTGGCAGGGTCCAGGAGATCGGATAACTCGCGACATCCTGAAAGGCCCGCCAAGAGGAGAAGGATCAGAGACAATTTAGCGATGTTGTAGGCTCTATGTTTGAACTCAGGTCTAGACATATTCACTCACTGATCGATGGCACACGCTTTATTCTGAAAGGCCTGGTCGGCCGCTAACATTTGGACAAGCAGGTCGTCTGCCTGCCTCGGCAGATAGTTTCCGGATCCGGATGCTGCCGATAGTCCGCCATGCACTGGTCATAGACTCCATAACATTTCTTGTCGCAGTCGACTGGTTTCTTCGCCACTGTCTTGGGCGTAGTTCGCGGAGCCGGTGCCGCCGTTGTGTCAGCCGGGCTCGAGGTTGGCGTAGTGGCGTTTGAGCTGGTTGTTGTCGCTACATTGTTGACCGGCGGTGCCGCAGCGTTCGTTGCTGTGGTTGGCGTATTGGCAGTATTCTTGACTCTCGGCGTCGGAACTGGATCGTCCGACGCCCCCGTACCTCTCAGGAGTATGACGGAAGCCAGGCCTGCGATTACCAATAAAGCCAATATACCGCCGCCGATCACAAGATAATTCGGCTTGGACGCAGCCGCCGGCGGAGCGGCCATGTGCTGGGGCCGCGAGGTGCCGGCCGCAGCTCCCGCCTGAGGGGTTTGGTAGCCACAACTCACGCAAAACTTTGCTGTATCGGGATTCTGAGTTCCACACTCTGGACAAAACATAATTTCTCTCCATTCGCCAGACGCCTCGGTCTAACGGTCAAAGTAATCCGCACTGGGAGTTATTTCTTGTGATCTCCGACGATCACCGAGAGATCCGTCTTTCGCAATTACCCACAACTAACGTAATCAGTCGATACGTAACCATAGCCCCGCCTGTATTTGATACGGGTCCAGTCGTTTCCGTAGTTATCTTGTTCGATGCCATAGGCCAGGATGTGTGCGCCGAGCTTCAAGCTCCCGATCACCCTGCCGCCCGGTGTTGCGCGAACGCGAAGCGGTCTATTGTCGCTGCCAGTGATGACACAGTTGTCCTGGAATAACGGCGATGACCCGGCACTTGCGTTAGCTGATGTCGAGTGCGGCATAATTACCGCCGTGAAAAGCATTGCCAGCGCGACTGTTGCGGTTATTGAAATTATCTTCTTCATTTTGAGTTCTCCTATGTTTTGTTCTTCACTAGGCGATTGGGACGTTAATTACATGTCGTGTCGTCGAGCAAGATCTCGCCCCGGAGCCATTTCGTACCTATTTTGGCCTTCACCACAATGAGTCCCTGATGCATGTCGGGAATTGTCCACGAAAGCGAGGTACCTTTTCTGAGCCTGATGGTCTTTTCTGTCGCGGTTACAAAGAACTTGGCATTGCTCTTCTTGACTTTGCAGCTAGTAAGATTTGATCCGGGCATTTCAATGCTCCCGGCGTTGGTCGTTTGATTGAACGGTGCCGCGATCAGCAGCACGGCGACGATGAGAAGGAATCTCGTTTTTTTCATTTTTTCTCCTTATTCGTTTTCGATTTGTTTCGCTTCGCCTTACGGACGATCTAACAATGCATCAACGCCGTCCGGTCCGTCTCCGTCCAAAGCCTCAGCTAATGACGTGATACAGATCAATGCCGCCGCATCTGCTATTTCGGTAAAATGGACTGAACCGGCCTCGACGAACTGAAAGACATTTCGCTGAGAGATATTGAACATCCGCGCGGCCTGCTCGACCGTCAACATCGCGTTGCCACAACCCACGCAAGCGGCCTGTTGTTCGGTCGGCTGTTGGCGCACTATGTAGCGGCGATTTGTCGCAGCGAACAATTCAATTTTCCTCTTGATTTCCATCGCGTTTGGGCTTAGATTTATCGCTATTGCGTAAAACTAGCTGAAGCGAACGCGAGAGTCTGGATTTTTTTTGGATTTAGTTTGGATTTATTTTGGATACCGCTAAACATCAGGAAACAAAAGCACTATATCGATTCGGCACGTTCACCCTGGACGTATCGGAGGGGCGCTTGTGGCGTGGTGACGAGCCGATACAACTGAAACCTAAGTCGTTCGACCTGCTGCATTATTTCGTATCTAACGCCGGCCGGGTAACTAAGAAGAATGACATTCTGGACGCCGTCTGGCCCGATACTTTTGTCGAAGAGACAACGCTCGCACGAAACGTTTCCTGGCTAAGACAGCTGCTAGAAACAGAAGGAAACGGCAAGCAAATAATCGAGACGGTGGCAAAGGTCGGCTATCGCTTCACTCCGGAAGTCTCTGAAACCGACCGAAACGACCTGCTGATAGTCGAGGAGCAAACGGTCCGGTATTTTAGTGGCGAAGAAGCGATCTCTACATCGCCAACGCGACGCCTCTCGCCGTTTTTTGCCGGGGTCGTCGCAGGCATCGTGTTTACGGTACTTTCGGTCACGAGCTACAGTCTGTACCGAAGTACTGCCTCGGGAGATGCTCAAGGTCCGGATACAACGGTTGCAGGCAGCCGCCCTGTACTCACCACAACGCAGCGTCGAGACGTGATAAAGGTCGGTTCGATCGTTAATTTGCAAAGCGATGGCTCATTCCTTGATGTGTGGGGAACTGTTTGGAGCAAGCCGGAATTCAGGCAAGTTCCGACAGAGAAGATGTTTGTTTCGACACACTCAGACTCAAACCGCGATCGGGGGTCAGGCAGTTGGGAAGTTATTTCCGCTAGCGGCAAAGGCAAAGGTGAACCGCTCACGGTCGGCGACAGAATTCATTTGAAGAATTTGTATTCCGGTGCTGGATATCTGGATACGTGCGGCTGGGTCGAGCATCTTCGGGTCTTTGATGATTATTCGGATCAGACGGCGGCGGTCTTTACCACCAAATCATCGAACCGTGATAATGGAAGCGGAACTTGGACCGTAAGATCAGCAACCGAGGCCGATGGGAATCCAGTTTTTGAGGGAATGGGCATTGCGCTTGAAAGTAATCTCAAGATAGATGACACGGGAAAGGTCCATATAGCTGGCCTTCTAAATGTTACGGGACAAGTGAAGGATTTACCTTCGTTTTCGGAGTATGGCGGGTCAAAGCTTGTCTTCACCAAGAGCCTGCCATTCGGTCAGCCGGTTCCCGATATCTGGACGATCATCCTGAGCAAAGATTCCATCAATGGGCCTGACCCAGCCAAAGATGAAAACTGACTAATATTGCACCTCCGTCGCTAATCCCCGAGACCTCACGTAATCTTGACACAAAAGTAAAGATTTGCGATGCTAAGGCTCTGGAACCAGAGTCTGGATCTTGGGATAGTCATGGCTGCCGCAACTTTAGAATACCTAACCAACCAGGAATACAAGTACGGCTTTGTCTCGGACATTGAGTCGGACATCATTCCTAAAGGCTTATCCGAGGACACAGTTCGCCTCATCTCGT
>CAZMQR010000031.1:0-1199 GCA_964568325.1 uncultured Chloracidobacterium sp.
CGCCTCCATTCATTCCCTTGAGGCCGATCTCCGCAAACTGGGCCGCGTACTGCAGGATCTGCGCGATGATGCCGGGGATCGACTGGATCAGCCCGATGATCATTAGCGGCACAAACTTCTCAAAGCCCTTGAACATCATGCCAAACTCGACCGGTTCGCCCCGCATGTCGCGAAGTACGACATAATAAACGCCGCCCATGATCGGGCCCAGAAGAAAGATGTTCAGGCAGGGAACGCAGCCCGTCAGCAGCATGGCGATCAGCGAAATGCCGATGTACATGCCGTATTTGGCCTTGAGCGTTTCCCATGCGTTGGTGACGCATTCTCCGGCGCTGATCGCGCCGGAGAGGTATTGAATATGGTTCATAGTATTAACGAACCGCCTTTCGCGGCATCTTTTCGTCCATCATCGCAGTCTGATAGACGAATGACGCGAGAATGACCGCCATCTGCTTCATATCATCGGCCTGGATGCGATCAAAGACGTCCATATTTGAATGGTGCGTTCGCGTGTCGTACTCAACGACGTCCTGGATGAACTGAAATCCCGGCAGACCGATGGCGTCAAACGCAAGGTGGTCGGTCCCGCCCGTATTTGACAGCGTCAGTGTGTCGGCGCCCATGTCCTTGAAGGGAGCCAGCCATGAACGGAAGATAGGCCTGACATTCTCATTGCCCTGCATATAAACCCCGCGAACCTTGCCGGTGCCGTTATCGATATTGAAGTAGGCCGAGAACTTCTCGTAATCGGGCAGCTTGGTCAATGGCAATGGTGCCTGCGACTGTCGTCCGCCGCCAAACATGGGCGTCGAGCCATCACCTCGATAACCAAAGTGCTGCTTAACATACGCCCGTGACCCGAGCAGGCCCTGTTCCTCGCCGGTCCAGAGAGCGATGCGAACCGTGCGACGGGGCTTGAGGCCGAGCGTCTGCAGAATGCGGACCGCTTCCATCATTACCGCACAGCCTGCGCCGTTGTCGGTCGCGCCGGTGCCCGAGTGCCATGAGTCGAGATGCCCGCCGAGCATCACGATCTCATCCGCTTTATCCGAGCCCGGGATCTCGGCGATCGTATTGTAACCATTCGGGTCCTCGTCCTGGTAAGCAACGGCGAGGTCGATGGTCATTGTCACCTGTTCACCCGCGTCGATCATTCTGGCAACACGATTAAAGTGCTCCACGGCCGCGCTGATCTGGAT
>CAZMQR010000031.1:1299-3042 GCA_964568325.1 uncultured Chloracidobacterium sp.
TCGAAATGTGCCTTTGGCTCACGAATGCCGCCGAGCAGGACGATCTTGCCCTTGAGCTTCCCTTTGTACTGTTCAAGCTCGGCTTCGTTAGCCGCCGTCATTCTGACGACCTCGCCGGTGAAAGCCGTGCTCATCGGAGCAGGTGCCGCCGGAGCCTTCTTCTTCTTCGCCTTGGGATCGATGGCCGGAGCAGGGATCAGCGTGTCGGTTCCAGGCGACCACGCTTTTGGATATGAGATCAGCGGAAATGCTGTCGGGCCGTCAACCTGTGCCGAATATCGCTTGAGCGTCCAGCCGCGGCCGAATGGGCCCCACGATTCGAGGTGCGAGTTCTGCAGGCCCCATTTTGCAAGCGTGTCGCGCGTCCATTCATTAGCGCGTTTGAGGCCGGGGCTGCCGGTCAGTCGCGGGCCGATCACATCGGTCATATAACTCAACGTCTGCATGACCTGCGAGCGGTTCATCCCCTCGTCCTTGATACGGTCGATCACGTCCTTGGGAGCGGAATAGGGCCCGTTCTGCGCCAGAGACACGCTTGGCAGCAAGACGGCGGCCACTAATAATGAGCCTAGAATACGACGTATAAACATAAGAAATTCTCCTGATCAGTTGTAAGAAGATAAGACTGACCCTTTGGCAATTGAAAAAGGCTGTCTGAGAATATTATCTCAGACAGCCGCAAAATCTCTAAGCAAAGCGGGCATTGCCCGCAGGATACTAGTGAATAACGATACCCGCGGAGATACGGAAGTTCTTCTGGGTATGGCTGCCAATATCGAAGTCCGAATCGGCCTTCATAAAGATCGGATTAAAATCGAACTGGAAGATGCGGATATCGACACGCTTGCCGACATGAACATCAACGCCACCGCCGAAGACCATCGCAAAGCTGTTCTTCGAGAGGCTATCGCTGAACGTGCTGCCACCCGTGCCGATGCTGCCGCCGCCGCCGCCTGTATATGTTTCCGTGTATTCGACCTTCTGGTTAGCTACGCCGGCAAGGACGTGGGCAAAGGGACGGACGCGGCCGCCTTCCTTCTTGTTGTCCTTGAACTGAAGCCCGCCCAGAAATTGATTCGTCCTGACCTTTAGCCTGAGATCATAGGAACCGCCCTCTGGAATAGAATCACTGAATGAACGCGTCTTGCTGTGCGAAGAAAAATCAAATTTTGCTCCGACATAGCGATGGAAGTTGCCGGTGATGGCGGCCTCAAATCCATGCGAGCCAAAGCGGTCATCAAAATCCGACTCGAAGCCCTCGACCTTGACTTCCTCATCGAATCCGATATCCGTATTCAGGTACGAATAGCCGCCGAAAAACTCAAACTTGTTACGCTCATCCTGTCCCATCGCGGACATGGTAAAGAGCGAAAACACCATTGCTGCTAATGCGAAAAAGAAAATTCGTTTCATAGTCGTTCTCCTATTGGTCCAAATAACGCGGGTTCAGTCGAGATCTCCTCGACTAACCCCAAAAATCGAAATTGAAACACTTGCCCCCCAATCTGGCGCAGTAACGGAAAAATACCGCTTTCACAGACACCTGTCAAGCGCTTTTCCTTAAAGATTTGACTAAACGGTCGACCAGGTCAGCGTATATGCGGGCGGCACATTCTTTAGAACAAGCGGGCTGCGGCGGGACTTTCCGTACCGTGCTTTGAGATATTCGCGCAGCTTGATCGCAGGCGGCAGAAAATAGCCGTGTGCATACTGAAACAGGCGAAGCTCGCATCCCTCGTCCAT
>CAZMQR010000031.1:3142-13290 GCA_964568325.1 uncultured Chloracidobacterium sp.
CCCGTTCCGACTCCCAACTCGAGCACGATATTTTGATCATCCGGCTCAATGCCCTGAAGCATCTCGGCCGCCAGTTCAGGTGAGCTGGGCGCGATTGCGCCGACCTTGAGAGGGTTTTTGAGAAAAGCCTGTAGGAACTGAAGGTTCTCGTTCATGCAAACTCGTGGCAGCGGACATCGTAGCCCGCCGGCAAATTCCTACACGTCCAGAATATCGACTGTCATTTTATAATCACAAGCCTCATTTTGGCAATGCCGCGCGGCCATACTGCGTTTTGTCACTTCTTCGCAATTTTCCTGGTCCGTGTCTTCTTAGCGGATGGCCTGGCCTTTTTTGAAAAGGCTCCCGGCATTTCGGTCTCGATCAGACCCTTCACCTGTTCCAGCGTCAACGCCGCGGCGTCCTCCGGAGTTGCACGCGTTCGGTCAGCTCGCTTTGGGAGGTTTATTACTTTCTTACCAAATTTGATAACCGGGCCCCAGCGGGCATTTTCGACCGATATCTTTTCGTTTTCCCAGCGGTGTATGTACCGATTGGCTTCCTTTTCCCGCTTTGCATCGATGAGTTCCGTCATCTCAGCCTGTGACAGATGATTCAGATCGTAGCGCCTCGGCACGTTGATAAACATGCCGTCCCATTTAATAAATGGCCCGAAGCGTCCCGTGCCTTTTGTGATCGGTTTGCCGTCATACTCGCCCACAGGGGCATCCGCCTCTTGTTTCGCCTGGATAAAACTGATCGCTTTTTCAGTATCTACGGTAGCGAGGTCGGTGCCGCGGGGTATCGAAACAAATTCATCGCCCCACTTGATATAAGGTCCGTAGCGGCCAACGCCGGCGGACAATTCCTTGCCCTCGTAGGTGCCCATTGTGCTCTGCAATCTGAACAGGGCCAACGCCTCGTCAAACGTGATGGTCTCAATGCTTTGTCCGGTTGGGACCTTCGCAAATCTCGGTTTCTCTTCCTGATCGACGGTGCCGATCTGAATGATCGGCCCGTAGCGCGCCATGCGGGCTATTACCGGTTTGCCCGATTCGGGATCGATACCTAGTTCCCGCTCGGCTTTCACACGTTCCGCCATTTCGATGGTCTTGTCCACATCGTTCTTGAATGGTCCGTAGAACTCGTCGAGCATCGTGTGCCATTCAAGCTTGCCTTCCGCAACCTCATCAAACTCTTCCTCGATCCGGGCGGTGAAGCCGTAGTCCATGATCGGTCCGAAATGCTGCTTCAAAAAATCGGTCACGACAAGGCCGAGATCGGTCGGGAATAACTTGGCTTTCTCAGCACCCGTGTTCTCGGAATCTTCTCTTTTGCTGATCGATCCGTCCTTCAGTACCAGGATCCTGAAGGCTCGAGCCGTGCCGTCTTTATCACGCTTCTCGACATAGCCGCGTTTCAGGATCGTCGAAATTGTCGGTGCGTATGTGGACGGGCGGCCAATGCCCAGCTCTTCCAATTTCTTGACCAGTGATGCTTCAGTGTATCGCGGCTGAGCGCGGCTGAACCGCTCGGTTGCTCTGAGTTCGAATAGCGGCAGCGACTGGCCTACGGTCATCGGCGGCAGGAGGCCTTGCGATGCCTCTTCCTGGTCGTCCTCGTCCTTATCCTCTCGATAGACCTTGAGAAACCCATCAAACGTCAATACCTCGCCTGCGGCCGTCAGTTCTTCTCGATTTGTCGAGATCTCGATCCTGACGGTCGTTTTCTCCAGCTCGGCCTCTGCCATTTGCGAGGCGATCGTTCGCTTCCAGATCAGTTCATACAGCCGTCGCCATTCCTCGTCGTTAATGGTCGTAGCTCGTGCGTTGGTTGGGCGAATGGCCTCGTGTGCTTCCTGCGCTGATTCGTTCTTGTTCCTGAATTTTCGCGGCTGGTGATACCTTTCGCCAAACATACTGCTGACAGCTTGCTTGATGTCGTCCATCGCCGTATCGCTCAGGTTTACGCTGTCGGTTCGCATATAGGTGATATGCCCGTTCTCATACAGCCTCTGAGCGATCTGCATGGTCCGTGCCACGCCGTAACCCAGCTTCCTCGAGGCTTCCTGCTGCAGCGTCGAGGTCGTAAACGGCGGGGACGGCGAACGCTTGCCGGGCTTGACACGAATATCGGTTACTTTATAGTCCGCACCAACACACCCCTGCAAAAATCTTTCCGCATCCTCAGTGCTTTCCTGCTTTCGCCCTTCGGCCTTAAAAGTTACCTTTTTTCCGGTTATATCGTCGGCAGCAAAGAGCCCCTCGATCTTGAAGTGGCTTACCTGTTGAAAGGCGTTGATCTCGCGTTCGCGATCGGCGATCAGCCGGACGGCAACGCTCTGAACGCGTCCGGCGCTAAGGCTATTGTTGCTCGTACTGATCTTTCGCCACAGCACAGGGCTTAGCTCAAATCCGACGATGCGATCCAGGACTCGGCGGGCCTGCTGCGCCATAACGAGGTCCATATTCACCGTTCGCGGGCTATTTACGGCCGCCTCGATGGCAGGCTTAGTGATCTCGTGAAACACGATGCGCTTTGTTGATGCCGGATCGAGGCCCAGAACCTCGCACAGATGCCAGCTAATGGCCTCGCCCTCACGGTCCTCGTCAGTGGCGAGCCATACTTCGGCCGATCTTTTTGCCAGAGACCTTAGTTCGCTGACGACCTTTTTCTTTTCATCCGGGACAATGTAACGTGGCTCAAAATCGTTCTCGATATCGATGCCCATTCCCGCCTTTTCGAGGTCGCGGATATGGCCATAGCAGCTATTGACCTGAAAATCCGCTCCAAGGATCTTCTCAATGGTCTTCGCTTTTGCAGGGCTCTCAACTATTAGGAGGTTCTTTGACATGCGAAAAAAATACGCCGGCACAAGATTCGTACCGACGGTTAAGACTACTAACACCTCGTTTGCGATATTGTCAATCCGGATAGGGAAAGAGAGTTACATCCGCCGGGCGTAGTGCTTGCCAGGAAGCACGCGGATGAGATCGCGAATATCAAGGCTCACGAGTGCGGCATTGAGGTCGCCGAAGGACAGTGCACTTGTCTCAAGAAGTATATCGATGTGCGTTGGCTCGTCAGGATTAAGAATGTCCCAAACAGCTCGTTCGTGCGGGTTGAGATCGGCCGGGACGAGTGGCTGCTGCGGGCTTTCGGATACATCTTCGGCTTTGTCTATCGGCGGCGGCAGTATCGAAGCCGCAATATCAGCCGGCAACTCTGCTACGACGTCCTGCCATTGCTGAACCAGCTTCGCACCGCTCTTTATCAGGTAATTGGTCCCAAAGGAGTTGCCCGAGGTGATATTGCCCGGCACGGCCATCACATCACGGCCCTGCTCGGTCGCAAGTCGTGCGGTGATGAGTGATCCGCTGCGTTCCGATGCCTCAACGATCAACACACCGTAGCTGAGGCCGCTGATTATGCGGTTGCGAAACGGGAAATGCTCGGCGAGCGGCGGCGTTCCGAGCGGAAATTGCGTGACAATACAGCCGCCCGCATCGAGTATCTCATGCACGAGCTTGGTATTCTCTCGCGGATAATAGCGATCTAGGCCCGTGCCCATTACGCCAATGGTCCTGCCCTGCCCACGAATCGCCCCGCGATGCGCCGCAGCATCAATGCCGCGAGCTAGGCCGGACACGATGGTGATCCCGCGCGATGCAAGGTCTCGGCTCAACATCTCAGCCGCGTTCTCACCATACGTCGAACACGTCCGCGAACCTATCACCCCGACGCCGGGCTGATCGACGCATGCCTGCCAGTCGCCCTTTACATAAAGCACCGGCGGCGGGTCAGCGATCTCGCGCAAGAGCGCCGGATAGCTGCCGTCGTCGAGTATCAGAATGTCGCCGCCGAGCTTTTTGACGCGTTCCAATTCGTCGGCGGCACGATCGTGAAACTCACGCTTAATGACACTGTCCGTTGTCTCAGGTTTTAGCCGCAGTGATTCGAGCTCCGTCCGCCGCGCGTGGAAAACGCGATCCGCCGACCCAAACCGCTCGAGCAGCTTGGTCGCGGCCCGCGGCCCGACGCCAGGCGTCATATTAAGAGCTATCCAGTCAATCACTATTCACTCTTCGTAAACTTGGCGGAGGCGTGTGGGAGTCGAACCCACCTAACGACGCTCTCGCGCCGTCACAACGGTTTTGAAGACCGCGCCCATCACCGGACAAGCCGCGCCTCCGCATTGCAAACAAGGCTATTCATACAACCCGTAATCAGATCACCCTATCAGCATCGCAACGAGCGTAGCCCGCTTGGCGATATCGCTGACCAGAATGTGCTCATCCAGCCGGTGTGCACCGTCTCCGGCGAGGCCGAGGCCGTCGAGGACGGGAACGCCGAGAGCAGCGACAAAATTGCCGTCAGATGCACCGCCGACCTGCGTTTCGCCAAGTTCGTAACCAAAACTCGCGGCGATGGCACGAGCCTTCTGATAGAGTTCAACGACTGCCTCTGTTCGTTCGAGTGGCGGACGGTTTACGGCGCCTTGCAACTCGAGTGAGACGCGCGCGTCCGTCGGTGTCAGCGACCTGAGAGCGGTCTCGACACGTTCGGCTTCGCTAGCATCTGAAAACCTTACATCGATCTCGAATTCGGCCCGGTCGGGAATGACGTTGGTCGTCGTCCCGCCACGGAAGGTCGTTACATTGACCGTCGTGCCGATCGACGGATCGGCGATCGCGTGGACCTTGTCCACCTGACGCGCCAGTTCAGCAACTGCGTTCGCGCCTTTCTCAGGATCAAGGCCCGCGTGGGCCGGCACGCCGTGGGCGACGAGCTTGAACATTCCCGTGCCTTTGCGAGCGGTCTTAACGCGGCCCGCAGCCGATGGCTCCGGGATAAGGCAGCACTCGGCATTGGCGGCTTCGCGTTCGACGATCTCACGGCCCGTGCGGCTGCCGACCTCTTCGTCGCAGGACAGGACAATATTCACCGGCCGCACCGGCCGCGTCCCTGTCTCGCCAAAATATCGAAAGGCCTCGATCATCAGGATGATGTTCGCCTTCATGTCAAAGGTCCCGCAGCCGTACAATTTATCACCCGCGATCCGCGTCGGGTTCTTCTCCTTTGTGCCGACCGCGTGAACGGTGTCGGTGTGGCCAAGCAGCATCGTTGACGGCCCGTCGCCCGGGAACGCCCTGATGATCAGATGCGTGCCGACGCCATCAGCCTCAATACGCTCAAACGCGAGTTCGATGGGCAGTTCGCGGAACCGCGCTTCGATCCAGTCTGTGATAGCAGCGCTTCGCACGGTGTCGCATGACGGCGATTCCATCTCGACGATCTCACAGATCGCTTCAGTGATAGCGGCCTGGCGTGCTGAAAAATGTTCGAGGATCTTGTCGGGCGTCATTTCGCGGCAAAAGCGGCGTTAAATAGCTCGGCCATGCGATATCCGGCCAGCGCGAGCCGTTCCTCACTGATCTTTAATGCCTTTTTCCGGTATTTTTCCGAAGGCGCCTGAAATCGGCCGAGGTCGGCAGAAAAGACGTCGGTCTGCGAGATCTTAAGGCTCTCCGCCGTCCAATCGGCGAACTTGCCGGGCGCAAGCCGCGACTGCAGTTTCTCATACGAATACTTCTTGAGTATCTTCTGCGCGATCGGCTCAACATATGATGCGTCACACAGATCGTCTTTGTTCGGCATGCTGCGAACCAGTATCGAGTCCCAAAAACTGTGAAGATTCCGCTGAGCGTTTCGCGGAGTGCCCTGTGGTGTCAATAGAAAGAGATTCCCGCCCTGATCACCCTTTTGTTCCATTTCGGTCACTCGTGCCGATGTATGCAGCGGCTGGTGCAGGTCGCCGATGATGTGCTGGATCCAGGCGATCGCAACCGCCTTTTGCGAATCGGCGGCGGTGCTCGTGAGGAGATCAGAATACTCGGCGAGCTTCTCGAGCGCCTTGCCGCCATCGCTCGGCGCCGGCAATAACTCGATCTTGCCGTCCTTGACCGTCCAAAACGAATCGGAGTAATGCCAGTTTGACTTGTGATACTTGCGATACCGGACCCCAAAGCTCCGGTCACGGACGACATCGGCCCAGGTCGCTATCATCATGAAATATTGACGTTTTCGAGCCTCCTCAGTTTGCGAACCGTAGCTGACGTAAAAAGTCGGGATGTCCGAATCCTCAGCCGCCTCGAGGAGAATCTTCACGACGCGCTCGCGGGCCTCCGGAGTCATCCGCTGCCAGGCAATGTACGCGCTGATCTCATGGCCTACGTTATCCCACGAAAAGCCGGTCACCGTTAGCACCAAAAGCACGACGACGACCGTCGCCGCTCTCCACACTCGTCTCATACATTTCTCCTGCTCGAATCCGTTTCCAAGAGTTTACCGAATAACCGCAGTGAGAGAAAGATGCTTTCCCCAACGGTAGGGTCGGACAAACCATTTCATACTTTTATTCATCAGAGTAGTGTGCAAGAGTTTACCGCAGCATCGTTCATCAAGTGGGAAGCCGGAAATGATGATGCGAAATATTTTGGAACAAAGTTTGACATTCGAACGTTTAATTGATAGAAATGACGATTCGTCTCCGAAGCCGATAGGCATTTTGGCCGCGTTATTCGGTTGCTGGCACAAGGATATGAGCCGGCCCTTCACGACGAAACATGGTTCTTATCGCGTGTGTACGCAGTGCGGAGCACGCAGGAGGTTTGACACAAAGAGTTTTAAGACATTGGGGAGCTTCTACTTTGCCCCATTCGGCGACGCCCGGCCGTAAAGTTCACAGGGCGATTCATAATACCCCTCAATAATACCTACCTAAAATAGACCTACCGGGTGCGGCAACTTTCAAAAGAGGCCGCACCCTTTCTCTTTAGTAGTTTAGGTATTTATCAAATACCCAGCCTGAATAGCCGTTATAGCTGGCTCGGCACCAGCGGCCGCCGCCTGACGGAGCCAGGCACCCGCCGACCGTTACCGAGGCCCCGTGCGGTATTTGAAGTATGCGTCCGCCCACCGAACTGCTCGGATATGTGCGCAGGGCCAGAAACCCATCGCCCGGTGAGTTTACGCGGGCCGACCGTGTCGAGGTCTGGTTTGGAAGCGTTAGCGGTATATCGGCCGGGCGATTTGTGTTCTTTTGCTCATTGAGCTTCTTTTCGAGATCTGCGATCTGCTTGCGCAGCTCGTCCGTTTCGTTGACCGATGGCAGCGGGCTTGGCGATGGTGTCGGCCTGTTGGTGTTGACATTGGTCACGGCAACATCGTCGCCGCGACCCGAACTGTAATAAAGCACGCCCGCAAGGCCCAGCCCGACGATCGCCAGGATCACCAGCACAAGCAAGCCGATCACCACCTTGAGGACAGTGCCTGACGAGCCACCGGAAGGTTGAGCCTGGGTTGTCGGTGCGATGATCGGCTGCGTCTGCGGGATATTCACCCTCAGCGGATCACCGCCCGAGCGGACTACGGTCGCCTCCTCGGCCTGCGAGAGATCATTCAGAGCGGCCCCGTCTGCGAGGCAGTAGCTGAGCGAGGCGTCGGTGTAGGTCGTTCCGCACGACGGGCACTGTTTCATACGGGCTAGTTATAATTCACTTTACCGCCGTTAGCAAACCAATCCATTGCTTCGGTATGATTTAGGATCACTAACGAAAGGCTTCCGTCGATCACTGACACTTCAACAATGAATGTCTGAAAAGCAGGAAAATGGTTCGGAGGCGTCCGCCGAAGAGCAGCCCAAAAAGGCCGCTTTCGACCGCTCGATTGTCGAGGGGCCTTTGGGCCGCGCTGTCTGGAAGATCGCATGGCCGACGATGCTCACGAATGTGGTCGCCGGTGTCCAGGGCATGATCGACCATATACTGGTCGGCAACCTCGTCGGCTACAAGGCCAATGCCGCGATGGGCATCAGCTTTCAGATCTTTCTTACGGTAGTCGTTTTTATCTCGTCGATCTTTATTGGAATGTCGGTCCACGTCGCCCGCTACGCCGGAGCAGGGAATAAAGAGAAGGTTGACCGCACCGTTTATCAGGCATTCCTGACGGCAGTTTTTATCGGCGTCTTTATTATGGCGCCGGTCGGCTATTTTGCCGCGCCCTATCTGCTGGACCTCGTCAACTCCGACGTTGAGGTCAAGGCCGAGGCCCTGCCCTTTCTTCGCGTCACATTTGTCTTCAGCATCGGCCTGATGATCTATTTCATGACGAGCGGATCGCTGCGCTCGGCGGGCGATTCGCGGACGCCCATGGCGCTCGGCATCGTAATGACGATCTTGAATCTTGTCCTAAACGTCATTCTGATACGCGGGCTCGGGCCGATCCCTGAATTTGGGACTGTCGGTTCGGCCATCGGTTCCAGCATCGCCGCTGGCAGCGTCGGGATCTACGCGATATACAAGCTCGCGACCGGCGGTTGGGTCGTCCATTTCCCTAGGGGCTCGGGCTGGGGGCCGGATTGGGCCGTCATCCGGTCGCTCTTCGCTTTCGGTCTGCCGGCAGGTTTTCAGGGCATTGCGATGAATATCGGCGGTCTATTGATGTTCTACTTTATCGGCACACTCGCCAACAGCGCCGCTGCACAAGCCGCCTATGCTCTGTCATACGGCCAACTCTTCCTGCTTGTCACATGGTCGGCTAACGGCCTTATGGGGGCCTCTGCGGCCGTCGCCGGCCAACTCTTCCTGCTTGTCACATGGTCGGCTAACGGCCTTATGGGGGCCTCTGCGGCCGTCGCCGGCCAAAACCTCGGGGCTAAGCAGCCTGACCGTGCTTATGCCGCGGTGAATGCCGCCGCCCGGTTCGGCCTCATCGGCTCAGCTTTCTTTGGCCTGTTCTACTTCTTCTTCCCGCAGCAACTGCTGGCAATATTCGGCATGACCGACACCGCCGCGGTTGGGATCGGTATCGAACTCCTGCAAATATTGGCCTTCTCAGGGCTGTTCATCTCCGTAGCTTTGGCCTATACGGGCGGCCTGCAGGGCACCGGTGATACTAAGGGCCCACTCTACATCTCACTTATCTCGCAGGTCGCCGTCCCTATTGGCATTTGCCTCGTAATCAGCAATTTGACCTCGCTCCAACCGATCCACATTTGGCTGGCGATCCTCACCGGACATATGACGCGATGTTCGCTAAGCGTCTTTCGATTTCGCCAGGGCAAATGGCGTTCGATCTCGGTCGATATTCACAGCACGACTTGAGTGCACTAGGCCGGGCAAAGCTTTCCACAAAAAAGAGGCCCAACTCCAAGAGCCGGGCCCGCGTTCCTTAATGTTGCGGTCGTCATATCCTTAGCGGCATTACGATGTATTTGTAGTCGTAGCCCGTCTCGCCAACGATCGACATCTGCGTCTGAGCATTCGGGTCCTTAAACTCAAACGCTATCCTCGCCGGCGGAGCAGACTCTCTGACGCGAACCTTATCACCTTCTGTTTCCTTGACGGCCTCGCCCTCATCGCTGGCTTCGTGGGCGATCATCTCGGTCGAACTGACATTCGCCAGGAAATCCATCAGATACTTCCAATTGAAGCCAAGCTGTATCTCCTCGCCCGAATACTCGGCCTGAACGACCTCATTGCCTTCGCCCTGCTCTGCTGCCTTAGCCGTTATCTCTATCTCACCCTCGCGGATATTCAGCCTTATAGATCCGTTTCGATCGTCGGCGATCAGCGACATGCGGTTAACCGCCCTCCGCATCTCGGACAGATCAAATATCGCGGTATGATCATTGTCCTTCGGCATCACCATCTCATAATTCGGGAAGCTGCCAGTCAATTTTCGCGTTATAAGCAGGCGTCCCTCCGTCTCGAAGAAGATATGATTCGGATCCTCTCCAAAGGATACCTCGCCGTCATGCCTGGCGAGTTTCACAAGCTCGACAAGGGCCTTTTTGGGGATTAGTGTCTCGATGACGCTCTCTTTGTCGTCGATCTCGCACGAGACGTATGCCAAACGATGGCCGTCCGTGGTAACCATCTTGGCGATTCCCTCACCGATCATGAACTTCGCACCAGACAATGTGAACCGCGATTGCTCAGTCGTTATAGCGAAGGACGTGTTGCGAACGAAATACGCAAACGTGGCCGACGGCAACTTCATTGGCGTACTCTTGGATAGCGGCAATTCGGGAAACTGGTCCTTGCCGACGCCCGCCAGACGATAATCGGCCCGGCCGCATTTCAGGCCGACCCATTCGTTGTCCTCCT
>CAZMQR010000032.1:0-13270 GCA_964568325.1 uncultured Chloracidobacterium sp.
ACGGCGGTGCTCATGCCGACAATAACGTCGATTTTCAGGAATTCATGGTGATGCCTGTCGGCGCCGAGTCGTTTGCCGAGGCCCTCAGGGCCGGTGCCGAGATCTTTCACAATCTGAAAGATGTGCTCAAAGCGCGCGGCTACTCGACCGGCGTCGGCGACGAAGGCGGATTCGCACCGAATCTCAAGTCGAACGAAGAGGCCGTCGAGACGATCCTCGAAGCGATTGAAAAAGCCGGGTACAAGGCCGGTGACAACGTGATGCTCGCCCTCGATCCCGCATCGAGCGAATTCTACAAGGACGGCACGTACGTCTTTAAGAAGAGCGATAACCGCGAGTTGTCGAGCGAGGAAATGGCTGCGTACTGGGCCGATTGGTGCGCTAGATACCCGATCATTTCGATCGAGGACGGCATGGCCGAGAATGATTGGGACGGTTGGAAGAGTCTCACGAAACAGGTCGGCGCCAAGGTGCAGCTTGTCGGCGACGACCTATTCGTGACCAACACCAAATTCCTGCAAAAGGGAATTGACGAGGGAGCCGCAAACAGCATACTCATCAAGGTCAACCAGATCGGCACACTCACGGAAACGCTCGACGCCATTGAACTTGCACGCACGAACAACATGACCGCCGTTATCTCGCACCGTTCGGGCGAGACCGAGGACAGCTTCATCGCCGATCTCGCCGTCGCCACAAACGCCGGCCAGATCAAGACCGGCAGCCTCTGCCGCAGCGATCGCATCGCTAAATACAACCAGTTGCTGCGCATCGAGGAAGATCTCGGCGATGCCGCGCGTTACCCCGGAAGATCGGCGTTCTATCAACTCGGGTGAACATTCTCGACGCCCTTTTAGAGGCCCACTCAAAAGCGCAGGCGACAAAGATCACTGATTACGTAGGCGACGATCCCGAGCGGTTTGACGAGCTAATGAAACACCTGATGGGCCCGGTGTATCGTCTCTCGCAGCGGGCGGCGTGGCCTGTGAGCTATTGCATACAGCGCCATCCGCATTTGATCGAGCCGTATTGGGGCAAACTTGCCGGACAACTCGAACGCGACGACGCCCACGTCGCCGTTCGCCGCAATGTCGCGCGGCTGCTGCAATTCGTTGATATTCCGAAACGCTGCCAGGGCCGCATCTTTGACGCTTGCTACGCATTGCTTGCCGACGCGTCGCAGCCGGTTGCGGTCCGTGTATTCTCAATGACCGTAGCCGCGAATATCGCAAAAGGCAGTCCTGAGTTGATGGACGAATTGCGGCTGATCGCTACCGAGCATCCGGAAGCTGCGACCGCGGGCTTTCGCAGCCGATTCAGACGCCTATTCCCGTGAGCAGGGCTACGCGGCGTTTCGCATGGCAGGTTCGTTGTCTATTACCGGATCTGGGCGGGCAAGATCGTCATTATGCGCGTGGTCCATGCTTCGCGGGATCTCGATGAGATTTTTAGCTAGTTTCGCACCCGTGGACAAACTAGTTGTCACTGCTCACACACCGTCGGTATAATTGGTTTAGGCCCTGTTCTGCCACTCGATGGATTCTACAAAACCGATGAATGACCGCCCGCTGGCACTCGTGATCTTGGACGGCTGGGGCTATGCTCCACGGACCGAAGGCAACGCGATCGCGATGGCGCATACGCCATATTATGACGAGATCTGTCGACGATTTCCGATGACGACGCTCTCGGCGACAGGAGTTGACGGGCAGCCGGGCAATGCCGAGGTCGGGCATCTCAACATAGGCACCGGCCGCGTTGCGCGAACTGAAGCGGCGAGGATCAGGACGGCAGTCGGGTCAGGCGAATTCCTTGAGAATCCTGTGCTGGCGCGTGGATTTGCGCGTGCGAAGGAAAAGGGCTCAGACGTGCATCTGATCGGCCTGGTTAGCGACGGCGGCGTTCATTCCTCGACCGAAAACCTCTTCGCCCTGCTCCGGCTGGCAAAGATCAACGGCCTCCAGAACACCTTTATTCACTGCATCCTTGACGGTGTGGATGTGCCGCCCCGCACTGCCGACGTGTATCTTGAGGCGGTCGAGATCAAACTGGCAGACATCGGCATAGGCCGCATCGCTTCACTGTGCGGGCGGTTCTTTGCGATGGACACCGGCGAAAATTGGGAGCGAACGGCCCGCGCGTTCACGATGCTTGTTCATGCTGAGGGCGAGCGTAGCCGCGATGCCGTCTCGGCCATACGCAATTCTTTCCTGCGGGGCATCGCGGATGAATTTACTTCGCCGATCGTGATCGAAAAGGCGCCTGACATTCCGGTCGCGACGATCAAGAATGGTGATCTCGTCGTTTTCTTCAACCACCGTGCGGATGGCATGCGGCAGCTCGTTCGGTCGCTGTGCATTCCTGAGGGCGCGAGCGGAGCAAAGCCTGATATCGATACGGTCGGGTTGGTGGAGTACGATCCCGGCTTCAATCTGCCCGCGGCATTCAGGCAGGAGCCCGAGAAGAATTCGCTCACTGACGTCCTGGCCGCGAATGAGATCCCAAACGTCAAGATCACCGAGTACGCTCGATACCCGCACCTGACGTGGTTCTTTAATGGCGGCACCGATTCGCCGTCGCGATGGGAGCAGCAGGTATTGCTCGGCGATCCGGGAAGCCGTCTGGCCGATACGCCGCCCGAATCTGAGAGTTTTAAGATCGCCGACAAGCTCCGTCGCGGCGTCGAAACGGCACCGAACGGTGTTTTTGTGGCGAACATTCCGGCCGCCGGATTGATCGCCGAGACCGGCGACCTTGGCCGAACGGTGGCAGCGATCCAATATATCGACACTTGCCTCGGCGGTATCTGTGAACGGGTGGCCGAGGCCGGCGGCGTAGCCATAATCACGTCAACGCACGGAAATTGTGAAGCGATGCTCCATGCGGACAGCGGCGAGCCGAGCTATTCGGCGTCGGATAATCCGGTTCCGCTCCATCTCCTGGATTTCCGCTCGGACGGCGTCACACTTCGTGACGAAGGGACACTCGCCGACATCGCTCCGACGATCTTGGGAATCCTCGGCCTCGAAAAGCCCGCCGAGATGACGGGCTCGGACCTGAGGGCCGGATAGGTGTTCGGCGTGGAACGTGATCTCCGTAACATTCTCGTAATTCATTTTGGCCAGCTGGGCGACCTTGTTCTTGGGTTGCCTGCCCTACGCGCGATTCGCGAACGGTTTTCCGACGCCAACATTACATTGATGGTCGGCAAGGCTACGGCCGATATCGCCAAGCTCGCTCGTGTCGCCGACGATCACATCATCGTCGACCGCGTCGCCATTCGCGACGGGAACAAACTCTGGTCACTAGCCCAGATGGTCAGGCTCGTGAGCGACGTTCGGAGCCGACGGTTCGAATTGGTGATCGACCTGCACAGCCTGAATGAAACGAACCTGCTCGGCCTTCTTGGCGGCATTCCGGTGCGCCTGTATGCGCACCGCGAAAACAGATCGCTCGATCGGCTAAGCAATTTTCGTCCGCCGCCGCCGCCTGAGGATCGCGCCGTTCACATGTCGCGGCGATATCTTAATGTTCTTCGGCCGCTCGGAATAGACATCGAAGATCCCGTTATCGAACTAAGTCCGGATCCGCAGGATGTTATCGAGATAGAGCAGCTGCTGTCCGAAAAAGGTATCCGCGACGAGGCCCTTATCGGCTTCTTCCTTGGCGCGGGCCATCCAAGCCGTCGATGGCCCATTGCTAGGTTCGCCGAACTGGCGGCACGGCTTGAACCTCGGGAAAACACCCGCATCCTAGTGTTTCTTGGCCCGGAAGAGCGTGATCTGCTCGACGAGGTACGGCGAACATTCTCGCCGAGTGTGATCATCCTGGACAAGTTGGATCTCCAGACGTTTTTTGCGACGCTCACGCGGCTTGATGTTTTGGTGAGCAACGACACAGGGCCGGCACACCTGGCGGCAGCAACGCCTGCTTCGATAGTAATGCTGCACGGCTATAATACTCCGACCGGGTTATTCCCACTGAGCAAGAGGCTGTCTGTCATCAGCAGTCATCGCATCGCTGACATTGAAACCGACGACGTACACATGGCTGTATTGGCTTGCCTCAAAAATGACATTGGTCGGCCGACGTGCTAGATTCGTTGTTTTGCCAATATTGCGGGCAGCAACTCGGTTTCTATGGTTGAACAGTTAGTTTTCGATAGTGCGGACGAGCGGCGCAAGGTCCGCCACAACGGGACCGGCTGGATCGAGGTGATCGCCGGATCGATGTTCTCCGGGAAATCCGAAGAGCTTATCCGTCGCCTGAATCGTGCCCGCATCGCTCGGCAAAAGGTTCAGGTCTTCAAGCCGGTGATCGACGCCCGCTATTCGCTTAAGGAGATCGCGTCGCACTCAGGGCAGACCCATGTTTCCGTACCTGTCGCTGACACCGCTGCAATGCTCGCCCTCATCGAGAGTGATACCGAGGTCGTCGGGATCGACGAAGGACAGTTCTTTGACGATGCGATCGTAAAGGCTGTCAATGACCTCGCGGCCAGCGGCCGACGAGTCATCATCGCCGGCCTCGATCAGGATTATACGGGCACGCCTTTCGAGCCGATGCCCCGTCTGCTGGCGATCGCCGAATTCATCACAAAGATCCACGCCATCTGCGTAAAATGCGGCTCGACCGCGAATTTCACCCAGCGAACAGTCGAGTCCGACGCCCTCGTCGAGGTCGGGGCCGCCGACAAATACGAGGCTCGCTGCCGCCGCTGCTTCGTCCCCCACGCCGACGCTCCGACGTTGACTTGACGGCCTATTTCGGTATTTTGACCGAATATATCACCGCCGCAAAATCGTCGCGGTGCTTGTCAAAGTTGGAGCCTTTGGTCGACAGCATCACATTAATCTGTTGGGTCTTTCCGTTTCGCTTGCGAAAGGTGATCCATTGGTGCCGCCGCGGGTCGTCACGTTGCGATGGCATTGCTTCGATCCATTCGACGCCTCTAAGGCCGTCGATCTCGAGCATCCTCGCCTTTTCGTACTCGCCGGATGCGGTCTTGCCGACGTAGCTGTCATACGTGCCCTTGAGGCTGATATCGGCCGGGAACGACTCAGGCAGATCAGAGACCGACACGATGATAAAGGCGTTGTCTGCTGAGCCGTAGTTGAACAGCCGCTCATCCACCTTGATCTTTTTCCAGCCCGCGGGCAGCTTCCACGAGATGCCCTGATCGTCCCATTGCGTCTCGGCTCCAGCGTCAGAAATGACCTGTTGGGCCGGGGTCATCACGGCCTTCTCCGTCTCGCCGGGCGGCGTTCGCCCACCATCGGCCCAGCCGCCGGGAGGAGCGTTGGGATCCGAGCTCGCGGGCGCATTAGTGTTTCCGCCAGTCACGCTCTTGAGCCGGTCCTGTAATCCGCAAAACGTCACTGCGAACGTCAATACGCTGATAGTTAGCACCGATTTCATCGTCTGCCTCCAAGTTTGATGCCCTATTGTTACAGCGAACCGGGGCGAATGCAATGGCCGTGGATTTCTTCGCGCGCGGGCGCCAAGAATTCCACACCGACAAGCGCGTCAGCAAGCATTTCCCAAGTAATAACGCCGCCTGAGCGATGGCCGATAAGGCACGCCATTTGCCATATCTGTCAGACGACCGGCAGTATTCGTTCCCGCCGGACGTTCGCGGGTGTCTTTTTGACGACTTTAGGGGCACTGTTCTTATGGAAAAATCACCATAGGGCATCGGTTGACGACACCGGTTAGCCTTATCCGAACCGGAGGCAGACATGATGCAAGAGTCCTTTTATCTTTCAATTTTTGGCCGAGGTGCGCTTGCTGCCGCCGCGGCCATTCTCTTTATCCTAAGTTTCGCATCGACGACGCAGGCCCAGGAGGTGCCGTGTCTCAAGGCTCGCGTCGAGCGCACCGTATTTGTCAAGACATCGGCCCGGTCGATCCGCGATGAATGCAGCGGCCGCCGCGCGGTGCCGCGCAGAACGGAGGGCGGTTTTGGCGAACCGGTAATGATCTCAGGCCACGTCACGCACCAGAACGGCGTCAGGATGCCGGGCGTCACAATGACGCTGACCGACCTGAACAACAACACGACACGCACGGTAATAACTGACCAGACAGGCAGTTATCTCTTCGAGAACATCCCGTGGGGCAGCCGCGTCGAGCTTGCACCGTCGCTCGAAACCTATGAGTTCTTCCCGCCGTCCGTGATCTGGGAAGGCATCGTCGAGGACGAGGTGTGGAACTTTATCGCTGTCGGCCCGCCGCCGCCACCACCGCCGCCGCCCGCAAACCAGCCGACGCTGGCGTGGACGAGCTACTTTGACAATACGCCCGCGCTTGCTGATTACAATGCGATCATCGGCCGCGACGCTGCGGGCAATATCTATACGGGCGGGACATCCTACGTTGATGCCCAAACTGAGGACACCGACATTGTCCTCTTCAAGACCGACCCGAACGGCAACAGAGTGTGGTCACGCACCTGGGCGGGCGAAGGCCTCTACAAGGACGCTCTGCGCGACATGGCCGTTGACGGCGCCGGAAATGTTTACCTAACCGGCTACACATACAGTCTGCCCGAGGGCACATCGCAGCTCCGCAGCTATAACTACGTCACACTCAAATACAACACCGACGGCGATGTCGTATGGACGCGGTCCTACGGCCCAAATCCCGGCTACGATGACTTTCCGCGCATCCTGAAGGTTGACGCCGCGGGCAACACATACGTTGCGGGCTATTCGTGGGGCGTCGGGACCTACGCCAACTACGCGACCGTCAAATACGACGCTCAGGGCAACGAGGTGTGGGCCGGACGGTATGCCGGTGGCTTTGGCGAGATACTCAACGACCTCGACGTCGATGCCGGCGGCAATGTTTACATCACCGGATATTCAAATAACTCGAGTGCCGGAGGCTCGGAGGACATCGTTACGATCAAATACAACGCCACGGGCCAGCAGCAATGGCTTAACCTATATGCGACAACGGCCCCTGAGATGTCCGATGATGGCTATGAGGTCGAGATCGATGGTGCCGGCAACGTGCTCGTGCTCGGTGAATCGCATGATTTCGAAAACGGGGCCACGTTCGTGCATAAGATCAACGGTCAAACCGGCGTCGCTATCTGGACGCGACCGATCACGGGCATCAGTCAGGCCCAGAGCATCTACGCCACCTCGATGGCGTTAGACGGTAACGGCGACATTGTCGTGACGGGCATGCTCTATGACCAACAGAGCTATGACGTCGATTCATTTGTCGCAAAGCTGACGCCTGAGATCGTCACGACCTGGGTCAGGGCCTATGACGGCCCGGCTGACGACGACTTTGACGGCGACCCCAAGATCGTGATCGCGCCGGACAACAGCATTGTCGCGGCATTCACATCCGAGGGCTTTGCGAATGCCGACATTCAGGCCGTCAAATACGCCGCCGACGGCACTGAGGCCTGGGCGTATCGCTTCGGCAATCCATTCTTTGGCGACGACTCGATGCTCGGCTGGGAATCTGAGGCCGCACAAAAGACTATACTGCTCGACGCGCAGGGCCACGTTTACGCGGCCGGGAGCTCATTCATTCCGGAGCAGTCGACCGACCTCGTCGTTTTCAAACTCGAACCCGTCGGCCAGACCCGCGCGGTGCCGTTCGACTGGGACGGCGACCGCAAGGCCGATATAGCCGTGTTTCGGCCGTCAACCGGCGACTGGTTCATCCAAAAGAGCAGCGACGGCACCGTCGGCATCATGAATTGGGGCCAGTCGCGTGACAAGGTCGTTCCCGCTGATTACGACGGCGACGGCCGCTATGACGCGGCCGTCTATCGCGACGGTATGTGGTATGTCCGACGCAGCTCTACGGGCACACATCTCATCAGCCAGTTTGGCCTCGCGGGCGACAAGCCCGTGCCATCCGATTACGACAACGACGGTAAGGCCGACCTGAGTGTCTTTCGTCAGGGCAACTGGTACACGTCGCAAAGCTCGAACGGCGAGGTCAGGACAAAGCAGTTTGGCTCCGCCGAAGACACGCCGATACCGGCCGATTTTGACCACAACCGCCGCAGCGACGTCGCCGTTTATCGCAACGGCACGTGGTACGTCGAATACGAAGAAGGCCTCCCGATGGCGACGCTGCAATTCGGCTCGGCTGCCGACAAGGTCGTGCCCGCCGATTACGACGGCGACCGCCAAGTCGATCACGCCGTCTTTCGCGACGGCACATGGTATATCTGGCAGAGCTGGTTTCAGGCCCCACGGGCCGTCCAATTCGGCCAGAGCGGCGACGTGCCCGTCCCCGCGGACTACGACGGCGACCGCAAGGCCGACCTCGCCGTTTACCGAAACGGCACCTGGTTTATCTGGCGCACCACCGACGGCGGCTTCACCATCACCCAATTCGGCGTCGCGACAGACATCCCGCTGCCGGCGGCATACAACCGCTAGGTCAGGATCTCCTGACCGGTCAGAACGCGTGCGGCCTTCGGGCTGCACGCATTTCTTTTTTAGCTCTCGCGACTGAATTTGCGTTAATATGCTCATATGAACGACGAAGCCCTTCTCGAACGCATCACGGTCAACTCAAACGTACTGACCGGCAAACCCGTCGTCCGAGGCACGCGGCTGTCGGTGGAATTCATCCTCGGCCTGCTCGCCCACGGAGCGACCACTGCCGACATCCTCGATGAATACGACGGACTGACCACTGCCGATATTCAGGCATGCATCCTGTTTGCAGGACGCTCGTTGAGCCACGCCGAGTTCATGCCCCTAACGGTTGAGACTGCCTAGCAATGCGATTCCTGGTCGATGAATGTACCGGTCCACAAGTCGCACAATGGCTCGAAAGGCAAGGTTATGAGGTGTTTTCAGCATACCTTCACGCCCGCGGGGCCGTCGATGAGGATCTACTCGCAAAGGCCGTCGACGAGAACTGGATCTTGATAACAAACGACGGAGATTTCGGCGAGATGATCTTCCGCGAGAGACGCGAACATCGCGGCGTTATCTTCCTCCGACTTGCCGACGAACGCTCCGCAAACAAGATCGCTGTCCTACAACAGGTTCTTGAGAACTACGCCGATCGACTCAACGGTAACTTTTTGACGGTCACGGAGACAAAGGTCCGCATCACATGACGGCGACCGGATCCGTCCACATCGTGTTATGCAGCCGTTGACGGAATCCGGTCGCTACTGCTCCCGGTTCTGAATTGAGCCGAACATCTGCGTTTTGTTTTCAACAGCGGGCTCGACCTCGCCGTCGGCCGCGGGCGGGTCACGTTCGGGCTCGGGCAGATCGGTAACTCCGTCGGTGTCGGATTTAGGAACGGTGTCTTGCGGCGGCTCAAGGGTTTCGGGCGTCGCGTCGTCTGCATGTTTACGTTCACCGGCTTCTCCGAATTCATCGTCATCCTCGTCCTCGTCCGGCAGTTCGTCGAAGTAGCGCTCCAGGTCGGGGGTCCATTTTTTTAGGAGGCGTTCGATGCGGGATTTTGAGGTGTCGAGGGCGTCGGCGATCTGGCGGATGCTGAGGCCGTCGTCGTTGAGTTGTTTTATCCGGTAGATGAGCCTTGCTTCGTCTTCGTCGAGCCGTTCGGCAAAGCGTTCGTCGAATTTTGGCCCGATAAAGCCGTCCTCTGTGTGCTGTATCGTAAATCGCGGCGGCGCAGTGCTGTCCCAATAGATCGGCGCCGTGCGCGAGCGGGTCTGCTGGATGTATTGCGAGCCCGTGTAGTGCGGATGATGCCCGATGCCAAAAACGCTGTCGGCGACATCACACAGCACGCGCGAGCGTTTGAGGTCGGCTTCGCTCACGGACACGTTGAAGCGGTGCTCGCGCGAGCCCGCGATGACGAGTATCGACACGCCGTGTTCATAGACCAATTCGCGCAGATTCCGCATCAGCCGCAGTGTGTGCTTTGTGCCGTCCGCCGTGTTCTGCACCGCCGAAAGGTCGTCGATAATTATCACACCGATGCCGGCCGCAATTGCTTCGCGAAGCCACGGCACGAGCTGATCCACAGACGGCGGGCGGTCGATGTATAGATCGTCCGAGAATACATAGTCGCGTTCAGTCTCGGGATGGCTGTAACGCAGGCCAAGCTGCGTGTCGGACAGCTTGAGGTCAACGTAGAGCACTTTGCGTCGCCGCTCGGGCATCATAAACCCGGAAATTCCGGTGCCGCGGGCGATCCGCTCCGCCAGCATCATCGCCAGCATGCTCTTGCCCGTGCCCGCCGCCCCAAACAGCAAGGCAAGCTCGCGCGTGTGCCAAAACGAATCAAATAACGGCTCGATCGGCGGCGCATAGTGGCTCATTTCCATCCGCTCGTTCGCTTTCCGGGGAAGTTGTGGTGTCGTGTTTCGTGAATTTATCGTGTCGTGCATATTTGTCTCCTGGATCTGGCCGGGCTATGCCCAAAGCCGCAAACAAGTGTCCCGCAGGTGTCCCAGGCCGGTGCGGGACAGGTTAAGTTGTGTAGTTGCCATAGTTACAGCCATTTTGTGCCGCGTTTTCGCCGTTTTTGAAAAAAAACTTTTCGCCGGCTGTCGTTGCATATGTAGGACACTGTATCATAGTATTATTTCATTGTCAAGATATAGTTTTATCCGTAGCCCGACCGTGAGGGAGGGCGCCGCTTCGCAAGTATTCACGATCATGTCTACCCGAACGCGACGACATCGCACCGGCGCCCTCCCTCACGGTCGGGCTACGGACTCGGGGTAATGGACACGGGGCGACTGACACGATCCGAACTTTCGAGTAGAATGGACGTATTCGCTTTTAGCAATTCTTGAGGTAGAGCCATGAGATACACCCTTGCCGAAGACGCCAAGCCCAAGGCCGCACTGCTGCTGATCGCGACGCTGGCGACCGTCATAATTTGGTTCATTCCCTACGCCGAGCTGCTGGTCTATCCGATCAGGCTGTTTGTGACGTTCATCCACGAGGGCGGCCATGCACTGATCGCGGTGCTGACGGGCGGATCGGTGCAAAGCCTGACGATAGCGGCCGATGGGAGCGGTGTCGTCTATTCGGCGTCGTCCGGCCTTATCGGCCAGGTGCTTACGTCGAGCGCGGGCTATGTTGGGGCAGCGGTTTTTGGCGTTGCGATGCTCGGCCTGATGCGCAAGAACGTGTCGCCGCACAAGATACTGTTTGGCTGTGGCGTTTTTGTCGGCGTGATGACGCTGGTATTCGGCATCATCGCGCCGATATTCAATTTCCTGTCGCTCAACGTGCCGTTCTCGAGCGTCGCGTTTACGGTAGCTGCGGGGCTGGTGCTGACCGGCATTCTGCTGGCGATGGCGCGCTTCGCCAGCCATCGCGTGGCCGACTTTGCGGTGGCCTTTCTCGCGGTCCAGTGTCTGATGAACGCCTTGTCAGACCTTAAGACAGTGCTGTTCATCAATGCTCCACTGATCGGTGCGGACATCCAGACCGACGCCGGCAATATGGCGGCGGCAACGGGAATTCCCGCCTTTCTGTGGGTCATCGTGTGGATCGCGATCTCGCTCGTTGTGATAACGGTTGGCCTGCGGATGTACGCGAATGTAAAGGGCGTCGCGAAGGGCGATTCCGTTTTTAACGACTGACATGCCGTCTGCGAAGAGCATCCGGACCACGCTCGATCAATTTGCTATCGGAGCTCGCCTGCTGGTCCGCTCGCGCACCGATTGGCGGTTTGCGGCCGTTTCAAAGTTCGCTGACGAACGCGTCGTCCTGACCGTCTGCTCACCCAAGGGGCGCACCTATCGACTCCGCCGCGACCTCGATACCGAGGTCATCGTGGAAGGCAAGCTGGCGATCATTCCCTACGAAGCCGCCGACACATGGCGAGACAATTTTGGCCGCTACGATGTTCGCTGGTGACAAGCCTTTTGTCCGCCTATCGCCGATTTGGTAAACTGGCCTTTTGCCTTTACGAACGGGATCGTGTCTATGCAGGCGGCCAAGCAGAAAGAAGAAGCCATCGACGTCCGCGGGGCCCGCGTTCACAACCTCAAGAACATCTCGGTCTCGATACCGGTCAACAAACTGACGGTAATAACCGGCGTCTCCGGCTCGGGCAAATCATCGCTTGCGTTTGACACACTTTACGCCGAGGGCCAGCGGCGCTACGTCGAATCGCTATCTGCATACGCCCGGCAATTCCTCGAAAGGATGGATAAGCCCGATGTCGATGAGATCGTCGGCATCGCCCCGGCGATCGCCATTCGGCAGAAGAATTCGACGAAGAACCCGCGCTCGACGGTAGCAACTCAAACAGAGATCTACGACTATTTGCGGCTGCTATATGCGCGTGCCGGAACGACGATATGCCACGCCTGCGGCCGCGAGGTCAAGAAGGATTCACCCGAATCGGCGGCTGACGAGATACTCAGCGAACTCGTGGCCGACACGCGGTTCTACGTGCTGTTCCCGATCGAGGCCGGCGAATCATCGTTGCCGAAGACCGCACGTGTCCGTAGCCCGCACGTAAGTAAGGGCGCAGAGTCGAGATCGGGACGTTCGGTGAGGAGCGGAAGCCTCAGCACACAGGCTTTCCTCATCTCGCTGCTCCAACAGGGCTTTTCGCGGCTTTATCGAAACGGCGAGACACTCGAGCTCCAGAAGCCGGAGGACTACACGTTTGACGACTTTGCTGATACATACGTATTGATCGACCGGCTGAAGGCTGCGGTGGATATTCGACAGAGGCTGGTCGATTCGCTTGAGACCTGTTTTCGAGAAGGCCACGCCGCCGTCATCGAAACGACCGACGGCAAATCCCTCAAGTTCTCGGACAGTTTCGTATGCAAATACGACGGCACACGCTACGATGAGCCTGAGCCGACGCTCTTCAGCTTTAACTCGCCCTACGGCGCATGCCCGACGTGTCAGGGCTTTGGCAATACCATCGGCATCGATTACGGGCTGGTAATACCAAATCCGCTGTTGTCGCTCGCAGACGGCGCGATCGAGCCGTTTACAAGGCCGCAGCACGCATGGGCGCAGAAGGAGCTTGCACAATACGCCGCCTCCGCCCGCATTCCGATGACGGTGCCGTTTGCCGACCTCGACGATCATCAGCAGAACGCGATCATATACGGCGACGACGGCTGGCGCGGGGTCAAGGGCTTTTTCCAATGGCTCGAAACGAAGAAATATAAGCTTCATGTGCGCGTATTTTTGGCGAAGTTCCGAGGCTACACGCGTTGCCCTGACTGTGATGGCCGGCGTTTGAGGCAGGAGGCCCGCGACGTAAAGATCGGCGGCCGCTCGCTGCCTGAGATAGTCGAGATGTCGATCCGCGATGC
>CAZMQR010000033.1:0-13254 GCA_964568325.1 uncultured Chloracidobacterium sp.
ACATCGGCGTCCGCATCGAGGACGATATGCTCGTGACCCCGACAGGCGTCCAATGGATGAGTGGCAAGCTGCCGCGTTCGATAGCTGATATCGAGACATTCATGGCGTCGGCGTCCAGGCAACCGCTGGGAAGAAACGGAGCATCGGCCTTCTTTCCATACGCGGTAGCAGTAAGATAAGTCGATCTTCGCGGCTTTGCCGCTCTATTTGCGGAAAAGCTGTGCTTTTCTGAAACAGTTCTAAAGAACATTGCGGCTATGCCGCCGCTCGTCGGCGGCGTAGCCGCGTGGATTTTAGGCAGCATATCGGAAAAGCTGAGCTTTTCCGCAAATGGACGGGCAAGCCCGAAAACAAGTGTTGAGGTCTCGAACTGATTGACTATCATTGCTCCCAAACGCATTATTTACATCTGTGCCGCAAACCGCAGACAATTCCCTGCCGCTGGTCATCGTCAACCCAAAGTCCGCCTCGGGCTCGACGCGAGAGAAATGGGCGGCGACGGCGGCCGATCTGCGGGCACACTTTGGGCCCTTCAGTGTGGCGTTTACAAAAGGGCCGGGCGACGGAATCGAAATCGCCCAACGCGCGGCCGAGGCAGGCCGTGAATTCATCATCGCCTGCGGCGGTGACGGAACTATCAACGAAATAGCGAATGGAATCCTGCTCTGCGGCCGCGACACGGAGCTGGGCGTGCTGCCGTCGGGGACGGGCGGCGATTTTCGCAGGACACTCGGGTTGCCATACAACAATCGCGACGCTGCCGCGGCTTTGCGTGACGGCGAAACGAGGCGCATCGACGCCGGCCGCGTCACGTTTCACGATCACGACGGTAACGAGGCCAGTCGCTATTTTCTCAATGTTTCGTCCGCCGGCCTTGCCGCTACGATCATAAAGCGTGTGAAATCGGCGAAAGTGTTCGACTGGCTGCCGGTCGAATCGATGCGCGGCCGAGCAAATTTCGCAGTCTCTACCTTGCAGGAGGTAGTCGATCTCAAGCCGGTGACGGTTCGCGTCCGTATCGACGACGGCGAAGAGCATTCACTGCAAACCATCGCCTTTTGTGTCGCAAACTCCCGCTACTTTGGCGGAGGCATGATGATCGCACCGGACGCCGCGATCAATGACGGACTGCTTGACGTTATCAACATTGGTGATATCGGCACGCTTAAGGTCCTGCTGAACGCGTGGTCGCTCTATCGAGGCACACATGGTCGGCTCGATGAGGTCAAAACGACGCTAGCCCGCCGTGTCGAGATCCGTCCGGCGAACGAAGAGACGGTGCTGATCGAGACCGACGGCGAACTTCCCGGCCGATTGCCGGCCGTTTACGAGGTTATTCGAGACGCGATCAGGGTTCGCGTACCGAGTTCAAGTAACAGCCGATGAAGCACGTCAGGTCATTGCCGCACCTCTGGATCGTGATCTCCGCTTTGTGCATCTCCGCTGCCGGGCAAACGATCGTGGACCTGGATGATAACCAGTCGATCAATGACCTTCAGGTGAGTGTGCCGATCACGGACCGTGTTGACCTGCTCGTGCTTGCAATGGCACGTTTTGGTGGAAATATGACCGATCTGAGCGAGACTCGCTTCGGGAGCGGCGTATCGGTCAGGATCGGCAAGGGCGTGTCAGTGTCGCCGACCTACCAATTCATTCAGGTACGTGCGGCGAACGGTACATTTCGCACGGAGCATCGCTACAGCCTTCGCGCCTCGTACAAATTTCCTTTCAAGAGGTTCGGCCTGACGCATCGCAGCACCTACGAGTACCGTGTTCGCTCATCGGGCAATTCGTGGCGTTATCGGCCATCGCTGACCTTCCAAAAGGAACTTCCAAAGGCCTTGATCCCAAAGGCCAGCCTCTTCATTACCGAAGAACCGTTCTATGTCTCGACAACGCGGCGATTCTCGCGTAATCGCTTCAGCGTCGGCGTCAGCAAGACGATCAATGCTCACCTAACGCTCGACATCTATTACATGCGTCAGCAGGACGGCATATCACGACCGGGCGACCTGAATGTGCTCGGCACGAATTGGCGAATACGCCTGTAAGCGCCTTTGTTCGTTTGCTTTGTCCGCTACGCGGGACTACTCTAAAACGAAACCGCGATTTCTTATGCCGAGATCGTTTTGCCAGAGGCTCATCGAGTCCTTTTCGTCGCACGAGGATCGCGTTGCGATGCGCGTCGTCGGCTCTGATGAGAGCACATACACATTCGGCGAAGCGCTGCGGCAGATACGCTCGCTCGCCTGGCGACTCGGACAGGAAGGTATCGATCCCGGTGATCGTGTTGCCCTGATCGGCGAAAATCATCCAAAATGGGCGCTCGCCTATCTCTCGACGATCTATCGCGGGGCCGTTATCGTGCCCATCGATCCGCACGGCGAGATCGAGACGATCACAAATTTTATCGAGAACTCAGAAGCGAAGCTCGCGTTTATCGACACGGACCAGGTCGAGAGGTTCGCTCAGATCAAAGAAAGGCTCGGCAGGCCTGTACCGACCGTCGTCTGGAGAAATAACGGCCGGAACCAAGCAGGGCCGGACGGCGCTGATTTTGATGATTGGGCCGCAAGCGAGTTTCCCGAGAGCTTTGCTGCCGAAGTGCCGACCACAGATGGCGACGACGTTGCGCTGCTCATATACACAAGCGGCACGACCGGCACGCCGAAGGGCGTTCCGCTCACGCATGGCAATATCGTTGCCGAACTCGAGGGCGTCAACAGTGTCCTGGAGATCACTGACAAAGAACGCATCCTGAGCCTGCTGCCGCTCTTTCACGGGTATCTGCAGATCGTCAATCTATGGGTCGCGGCGACGCTTGGCGTCGAGGTTGGTTATCTCAAGGAGCTCACGCCCGACGAACTCGGCAAGGCAATGAAGGAATTCAAGCCGACGATCCTCACCACCGTCCCGCGGCTGTGGTATCTGTTCCACAAAAAGATCTTTGACGCCGTCATGACAAAGCCGAAGATGGTCCAGCGACTGTTCCGGGCGATGCTCGCAATGAACGGTGCCCTGCGGGACACGGTCGGTTTGAACCTGGGGCGAAAGTTCTTCGGGCAGGTCCACGAATCCTTCGGCGGCCAATTGCGGCTCGCGGTGTCGGCGGGTTCGCGTTTTGACGAAGACGTAGCAAAGGACTTTCACAAGCTCGGCTTCACGATCCTGCAAGGCTACGGGCTGACCGAGACAAGCGGTGCGGCGACCGCGACCTACGAGGACGACAATCGTGTCGGTTCTGTTGGCAAGCCGATGCGCGGGGCCGAGATCAAGATCGACCAGCCCGACAGCGAAGGCATTGGCGAGGTATTGATCAAGGGGCCAATGGTCTTTAAGGGCTATTATCACAACGACGCAGCAAATGCCGAGGCCTTCACCGACGACGGATGGTTCCGCTCGGGCGACCTTGGGAAACTCGTTGACGGCCACCTTTACATTGTCGGGCGAGCAAAGGATGTGATCGTGCTGCCCTCGGGCAAGAACGTCCATCCCGAAGACATTGAGGTCCACTACCTGAAGTGCCCGCTCGTGTCCGAACTCGCCGTCATCGGCATCGCTGACGAAACCGAATCGCGAGCAGGGGCCGAAAAGCTGGCGGCTATTATCGTGCCTGATTTCGACTATCTACGGGCAGAAAAGATCGCGAACTCGAAGGAGGCCATCCGCTACGCTATGGACACGCTGGGGCGAGAGCTGCCCGAATACCAGCGTGTCCGCGATTACATCATCCGGGCCGAGCCGCTGCCCCGAACGGCGACGCGAAAGATCAAACGGTTCCAGCTCAAGAAAGAGATAGAATCGGGCGAGGTCGCCGCCGAGGCGAAAGAGACAAAGTCGTGGGAGTTCACCGCTGAGGACACGGCCCTGCTCGCGACGGGAACGGCCGGGGCCGTCACCGCCGCGATCAGACAGAATGCTCCGGATGCAGAGGTCATCCATCCGTCGATGAATCTCGAGATCGATCTCGGCCTCGACAGCCTGGCACGGGCGGAGACGTTCGCGGCGTTGGAACAAGCATTTGGGACCGAGTTTGATGGCGATGAGGCCGCGACCGCCCTGACCGTTCGCGGTGTCATCGATCTCGTGAATAAACACGGCGGCGGCTCGGCGGAGAATGTGTCGATCGAGCTCAATTGGGGCAAGATCGTCCGCGAGGCCGATGAAGAGATGCCAGAGGTCCAGGCGGTGCTGCGAAGCCGGCCTGCGTTCACTGCCTTCGCATTTGTTGTGATGAAATGCTTTAACCTATTTTGCCGCGTCTTCATGCGGCTCGAGGTCGAGGGCCGCGAGAATCTCGATGTCCCGAGCGGAGCATTCCTCATCTGTCCCAATCACCAGAGCTTTCTTGACCCGTTCGTTCTCTGCGGAGCGTACAGGTACAGTCTTTTCCGTAACTTCTTTCATGTCGGGGCTAGCGAATTCTTTGAGGGGCGGATAATGCGTCGCGTCGCATCGATGCTCAATGTCGTCCCCGTCAACCCCGATACCGAATTGATGCGTGCAATGAAGGCCGGGGCCATCGGACTCAAACATGGGCGAGTGCTCAACATCTATCCTGAGGGCGAACGTGCCTTTGACGGCGACCTACACGAGTTCAAGAAAGGTGCGGCAATTCTCGCAACTGAACTCGACCTGGCGATCGTTCCGGTCGCTCTCGACGGCCTGCAGAATGTCTGGGCCCGCGCGTCGTGGCGAATTCGCCCCGCGAAGGTAAAGATCCGTATCGGCAAGGCATTCTATGCAAGAGAGGCCTTGGGGCTCGAGTCGGCAGCCCTGACCAGCAGCGCGGCCGCCGCAGGAGCCGGCCCAAACTCAACTCTCCAAGCGCGGGCGTCGGAGACCGATAATTACGAGGTTGTGACCGCTTATCTCAAGCGAACGATCGCTCAAATGATCGATGACATGCGTCGGTAGTTCCGGCGCCGGGAGGAATTATGATACCGGAAACAGCGAGGATCCTCATCATTGTCGGGCTGTTGGCGGGTTCTTCGGCAATGGCCGACGCCCAGACGCCCACTCAGACCTTCGACTCGGGCCTCGCTGATATTCGGGCAGAGCGTTGGGAAGCTTGCGTCACCAAATTCCGTCAGGTAATCGCCGTCGAATTCAGCTTGCCCGAATCGCATTTGAATCTCGGCGCCTGCCTGATACGCCTTAAACGTACTGATGAGGCATTGGCGGCACTTGAGGAAGCAGTCCGGCTTAGGCCGGCATTTGGCGATGCTCACGCGGCGATCGGAGACATCCATTACGATCGTGAGGACTATGCTCGTGCGGTCCGGGCGTATAGGGAGGCCCTCCGCCTGCGTCCGAAGTTCATTGATCTGGTCTATTTGGGTAATGCTCAAGGCGAACTCGGACACTATAACGAGGCAATAGCTGCATACGTGAACGCAGCGGAACTGGATCCGGCAAAAGCGCTTCCGCATATTCAGATCGGCAACGCTCATCACCGTCAAAATAACTATCCTGCCGCGATTGATGCGTACAAGAAAGCAATCTCATTAGAACCGCGTAACGCACTAGCTCACCTTGGACTCGGCACGGTCTACTATGACCAACAGAAATATGCCGAGTCGATCCCGCACTACAAACGCGCGTCAGAATTAGAAGAATCGGCACTAGCGCACCAATTCCTCGCCGATGCTTATCGCATGACGAATCAACTAGGGCTCGCAATCGATCACTACACATTGGCCCTAGGGCTGGACCCGAAGAACGCGGATGTCATATACGGTCTCGGGCTGTGTTATGCAGCACAGAACAACCGCGTTCTCGCGCGTCAACAGCATGGCAAACTCTTGCCGCTCGACGCGGAATTGGCGGGCAAGCTCTTGGCTGAGATCAACGCCATCAAATAAAGATATGAATGACATGACCGCAACAGCGAAATGGTTTGGCCGGCTGCTGATATTGGTGGGCCTGGCCGGGTATGTGTATGGGACGTATAACGGCAACGCCAGTTGGACGGCATTGATCCCGGCGATATTTGGCCTCGTCCTGATGGTGCTGGGATATGCGGCAGCGGCGGCAGAGGGAATGCGCAAGCACCTGATGCACGTTGCCGTCGTCATCGCCCTGCTGGGCTTTATCGCGTCGGCAGGCCGCCTGATATCACGACTCAGCGAATTTACGGTCTCGGCCGCCTCGCTATCGCAGATCGCAATGGCGGTGATCTGTCTGGTGTTCGTTATCCTCGCCGTAAGGTCGTTTATTGCCGCACGGACGAATTAAACCGCGAAATACGCGAAAGGAACGAAAGAAAGAGGCTTGTCCTTTTTTGGTGGTGGTTCAGTTTGAAAAGCCGCCTCACCGCAAACTCTGCGTTTCATTCTCTGCGTTCTCTGCGTGGAAAAAACCTTAGCAAACATTCCACGCGGAGAACGGAGAGAGTTTCGCAGAGATCGGAGAGACGATCACAATTTCAAACTGAACCATTTCTCATTTTTTCGCCTTTTTGGCGTGTTTAGCGGTTAATTCTTCAGGCTTTTTCGAGTTCGATATCGATCTGCAGGCCGCCATTGGCGTTATGTGCCGTGATCTTGCCTTTGTGCGCTTTGACCGCGCGTTCGGCAATGGCGAGGCCGAGGCCGATGCCGCCGGTCTTACGTTCACGAGCTTCGCCCACGCGATAGAACGGCCTAAATAGATTTGGCAGTTCGTCCTCGGGGACGCCGCCGCCGTGATCGGCCACGCTGACCGTCGCGCGGCCATTGCTCACGGCCAGGTCAACCTCGACAACGGTGCCCTCGCCGGTGTACTTGACCGCGTTTCGCAGAACATTTTCGATCGCGCTTCTCAACAGGTTTTCGCTGCCCATGACCGAGCACGCCGTTATTCTGGTGATCTCGACGTGCTTGCCATTCGCCTTAGCCTCAAAGTCCGCGTCGGCCGCCACATCACGAACGAGTTCTGCGAGGTCGACTCGAACACGCTCGACCTCTACCGCTCCGCTCTCCAGTTGAGCGAGCGTCAGTAATCGGCCGATCATCTCATTGAGCCTGGTGGATTCCGCCTCGATGCGATCGAGCATCGGCTTGGTCTCAGTGTTCGATTTTTGCTTTGCGATCTCGAGTGCCACATTCAGGCGGGCGAGCGGTGACCTCAGTTCGTGCGAGATATCGCGGTTAAGCCGCTGCTGCGAGGTGATCAGCGATTCGATCCGGACGGCCATCTCGTCAAAATCGCGGGCGAGATCGGCCAGTTCGTCGCGCCGACGCCCGATCTTTGGCGCAACACGCGTCTGAAGGTCGCCGGCCGCCAGTTGGTTCGCAGCCGCGCGCAGCTTGCGTATAGGTGAGGTCAAATAAAGGGCAAGCAGATAGCACAGCACCGTTGCGGTCAGGAGAATGCCAAATAGGCGGATATACGACGTCGTCGATCCCCAGAAGAGCGAGGATTGAGGCGGACGTTCCCACTGAAGGACCAGCGCAAATCTTCGGCCATCCGCAAAACTTACCGGAGCATAGCCGATCGTGCGATCCTCGGGCGAAAAATCGGCCTCGGTCGCGTTGGATTCGATGGCTAACTTTGCAAAGTCAGCGACGTCATGTATCGAGCCATCGTCCCCAAACCAGAGTGAGCCGTTCGACGCAGCAAGATTTATCTCCCTCGACGGCTCTGCGTCACGCAAACGCTGAAGGAATTGCCGCAGGCCGGCTTCGCCCTCGGCATTTACGATCTGCGTCGCCGTGTCGCTGTAGATCGTCATCTGATTCTGTGTTGATCGCTTAAACCGGCTAAACATCGGCTCGGTCTGGAATGTGCGAGTTACAAATATGATCACGCCGATCATCAAGGCGATCGCAGCCAGAAACCACAAAAAGATCTTTATGAACAGTTTCATACGAGAGTGTAGATATATCCGACGCTGCGAACCGTTTTGATCCGCTCGCTGCCGTCGGAGCGGACGCCGAGCTTTTTGCGAAGGTTGCTGATGTGCATGTCGAGGCTGCGGTCGTAGGGCGACAATTTGCGCTCAAGAACGGCCTCGCTGAGGTCTTCCTTTTTTACGACCTTACCTGCGCTGTTGAGCAGTTCGTGCAATATGCCAAACTCGACCGAGGTCAGTCCGACGTCCACGCCGCCAAGCGTGGCCGTGCGCGACGCGGGCGATACGATAACGTCCTCGACCTCGATGCTCGCGGTCCCATCATCATCCGCCGGAGCCGCTGTGCGACGCAGGATCGCCCTCAGCCGGGCCGCAAGTTCGCGAGGATTAAATGGCTTTGGCAAATAATCGTCCGCCCCGATCTCGAGCCCGACGATGCGTTCCATGTCGTCGCCGCGAGCGGTCAGCATCAGCACGGGCAGCTTTGATGTTTCGCGAAGTTTGCGAAGCACGTCAAAGCCATTCATCTTCGGCAGCATCACGTCGAGGATCGCCATATCGTGTTCGCCGCTGAGCGCGGCACTTAGTCCGGCCTCGCCGTCATTTACGCAAGCAACCTCAAAACCCTCGACGCCAAGATACTCGGAGACAAGCTCACACAACTCTTCATCATCGTCGATGATAAGGATACGGCTCATAGCTGACGGTATTTTACGTCAGATCGAGGTGCCTTGAGGGCAGTTTTACATTTCTTTACAGAAAATCACGATTGACGACAAAGAAGTGTCGTCTCTGCGGCCTCTGCGTCATTTTCTCCGCGTTCTCTGCGTGGAACGATCATTCCACGCAGAGAACGCAGAGAAAGGACGCCGAGGACGCAGAGTTCAATAGAGCAGAAACCGTTCTCGTCGTTTGATAAATTCGTCCAGTCTGGATTTGATCGCCTTGTCGATCTCGTCGGGCGACGAGCCGCGCGTGACCATATCGAAAACCTCGCCATTTACGAGCAGACGCGCGTATTTATCTACCTGCCAATCGTCCGGATAGAGCTTTCGCAAGGCGCATGCGATCTCTACGCCGGTGCGGACAGAATTGAATTCGCCGCGATTGGTGATGATGATATTGACGCCGCCGAGTTGTTCGTCCTTAAAGACGGATGCGTTTGGCTTGAACCTGATCGGGACAAAGCGAACGCCTTTGAGGTTTCGTTCATTTAGGTACTTCGCCAGCTCTTGTCCGTCGAGCCAGGGAGCACCAATGACCTCGAACGGTGTGTCGGTCCCGCGGCCGACGGAGAGATTCGTCGTCTCAAGCAAACCGATGCCCGGATAAAGCGTCGCCTCGGTCAGCGAACGCATGTTGGGGCTTGGGTTTATCCACGTCTGCCCCGTCTCGTCGAACCACATCGCGCGGTTCCAACCGTCCATCTTGATGACACGCACGTCGGCTCCGATCTTTCGTTCGGCGTTGATCATTGTGGCAAGTTCGCCAATGGTCATACCGTAACGCACAGGCGTCGTGTGTGCGGCGGTGAATGAGAGTTCGTCGTCGTCCGCGACCGGCCCCTCGACCGAGATGCCATTGATCGGATTCGGGCGGTCGAGGATGAATACGGGCTTGGCCGCTCGGGCGGCCTCTTCCATCACATTCTTGAGCGTCGAGGGATAGGTGTAGAACCGCGTGCCGATGTCCTGAATGTCATATACGAACGCGTCAATAGCTGCCATCTGATCGGGCGTTGGCCGTCGCGTTTCGCCGTAGAGCGAATAGACAGGCAGGCCGGTTTTCTCGTCCTTGCCGTCCGCGATCTTTTCGGTATCAAGCTCGCCGCGAATGCCGTGTTCGGGTGCGAAGATCGCGGTGAGCTTTACGTTCTTTGCCTCGTGGAGGATGTCGATGGTCTGCTTTCCGGCCAGGCTCCGGCCGGTGTGGTTTGTGACGAGGCCGATCTTGAGATTTTCGAGTGGTTTGAAACCGCTCTTTTCCAATACATCAATGCCGTTCTGTACCGTCACGGCGCCCTCCCTCACGGTCGGGCTACTGACACTGGCCGCCTGCTGACCACTGACGGCTGACGGCTGAGTGCTGACCCGGAATCGCGCCACTTGCGCCGCGACCGCCGCGTTGTATCTCGCCTCCGCCTCGCGCCATTTTTCTATTGGGGTGTCCTCGATAGCTGAGGCGACGACAGTCGAGATCTTGGCACGCAGTGGCGTGACATCGCCTTTGCCGTCGGGGTGAACGCGGTTTGAGAGGAATACGACGAACGTCTGCGAGGTCGGGTCGATCCAAATTCCCGTCCCGGTAAAACCCGTGTGGCCGAACGAGCCCAACGGGAACAACTCGCCCCGATTTGCCGAGAACGAAGTATCCATGTCCCAACCCAACCCCCGCGTCTCGCCGTTCTCGGACACGACATAGGGCTGCGTCATCCGTGCTACGGTCGCCGCCGAGAGAACACGGTCAGAACCACCTGCGGTAGCGGGTGGTTGAAGTTTCGATATATTCCGCCCAGCTGTCCGATTCCGCGTTAAACCACCCGCTACCGCAGGTGGTTCTGACTTGCCGCCGTTCAGGATCATCTGACAGTAGCGGGCGAGATCGTCAGCCGTCGAAAAGAGGCCGGCGTGACCGGCGACGCCGTTCATTCGATAGGCCGTTGGGTCGTGGACTTCACCACGAAGAACTTCATTACCGGTAGCGTCATTTCCCTCAAACTTGGACCCGAGGTAACTGTGCTGTCCGCGAATATTCTCAGTAGGTGCAAACCTTTCGAGGCCATAGGCTTCAATAATTTCAGTTGGGTCGAGCATCGGCGATGAAAGCTTCACGCCTTCCCGTCTATTGAATTTCGAATCCTTGTTTCCTAGCCGATCAAAGAGCCCGGACCCAACGAGCTGATCTTCTGGCTTTCCTGTGATCAATTGAACAATCTCGCCCAGCACAATAAATCCAATATCCGAATAAACAAACCTCGTCCCCGGCGGGCTGTTCAGCTTCTCTTTCTTCAACGCCGCGAGCATGCCTTCGCGGCCGATCCATTTTTCGCTGAGGTCAAAATCGGGGGCGTAGCCGGAGGTGTGCGTCAGCAGTTGTAGGATCGTGACACGTTTGGCTTGTTCGTCCTCGATCTCGGGGATGAACTTGCCGACGGTGTCGTTGAGACGGAGTTTGCCCTGCTCGACGAGGATCATTATCGACGTCGCGGTCGCGACGGGCTTGGTGAGCGAAGCGACGTCAAAGATCGTATCGACCGTCATCGGCTCGACGGTCGGCACAAGTGAGCGATTGCCGTAGGCCTTGCGAAAGACGATTCTTCCGCGATGCCCGACCAGCACGACCGCGCCGGGCAGCTTTTTCGCGGCGATATCGGCATTAACAAGTTCGTCGATCAACGCGAGCTTGCCGGAATTCATCCCGACCGCCTCCGGTTTCGCGACCGGCAGCCCCTGCGCGGCGCCGACAGACCCAAGGGCGGCGACCAGCACAAGAAAATAGAAACAGGATGAACAGTAACTACATGATAAAAAGAGGCTCCGGCGTTTCCGGCCAACTCTTGCCATCCTGTTTATCCTGTCCATCCTGTTTGATTTACTTCCTGGCCTTGAACGCACGTTCGCGCTGGATGAAGCTTTCGGTGCAGAGCTTGACGAATTCCCTGGCGATCGGCGAAAAATATCCGCCGCGCAGGCGGGCAAGGCCGAGGTCCCAGTTGATCTCGGCTCCCTCGATGCGCCATGAGATCAGGCGGCCCGCCGCGATCTCGTTGGCTATGGACTTGGCGCCCGCGATACCGACGCCCATGTCGGCCTCGACCATCTGATTGATCGCCTCCTGTCGCGAGAGCTCCATCACGATATTCGGCTTGACGCCGGCATCGTGAAAGAAATCGTCGATCCGCCGTCGCGTGTTGCCCCCGCGCTCACCGAGAATAAGCTTTTCGGCCGCGAGGGTGCCGACATTCATCGACTTCTTTGATGCCAGCGGATGCTCCGGAGCACCAATCGCGACGATCTGATCGCTAAAGAGCAGATCGGTCGTCACGCTCGAATTCTCAACCGGCAGCGAAACGAACGCAATATCGATATCACCATGAGCGATCTTTTCGACCAGCGTGTTGCTCGTGCCGACGCTCACGGAGAGGTCGGCGTTTGGGAATTTCGTCTTAAGCTGCCTCAGAATTTTCGGCAATTGCTGCGTCGCAAACTCCGCCGACGCCGAACCGATACGCAGCCGCCCGTGCTCGGCACCTGCGACCTCGGCGATCTCGGCAAGAGCGGCGTCGTGTTCGCGCAAGATCCGCCGTGCACGGTTTAGCAGATACTCGCCCGCCTCGGTCAGTATCACACGTCGCGGCGTTCGCGTAAACAACTGCAGCCCGACCTCTTCCTCAAGCTGCCTGATCTGCATCGAGATCGCCGCCTGCGTCACATTGACCCGCTTCGCCCCGGCCGTAAACGTCTTGGCCTCGGCGATAGCCACAAATGCCTTAAGCTGTCTGATCTCCATAGTGCGTCTGGATCGAATTGCGATTAGATTGGGTTATTGACTATATAAGTTCAGTCAAGTCTGGTTATATGTCAAGCTATTGTGGCAGATTTCGAGATTGGTCAAAAAAACGCCGAGTTGATGCAGAATTGAAGTAAAATGAATCGCATGATCGCTGTATCCGACCTGATAGTGCCAAAAGAATTTCTTCAGAGTGCAAAAATGTCCGAGGACGAAATGCGCATTGAGCTCGCAACGCATCTTTACGCCGAAAAAAAGCTCTCTATGGGCAAGGCGAGACGTCTGGCCGGCCTCGATCTGATCTCGTTTCAGAAGGAACTAAAGAAGCGAAATATTTATTTGCACTATACCGTTGAGGACTTGAAGCAGGACTTGGCCACGCTTGAGAAACTAGATGCAAAGCTCTCTAAATGATCGTCGTTAGCGACACTTCACCGCTTACCAATCTGTTTCAAATCGGCCGGCTCCAATTGGTTCACGAGCTTTTTGACGATGTTTCCTGGAGCCGTCGCGGCGGAGATCGAGTTTCTCGAACATAATCGAGCGATTCTGACCCAAAACCCGTGGATCAGATTAGTTGAGGTAAAAGACCGAACCCTACTCAGGGATTTTACCGAGAACATTGACAGTGGTGAGGCTGAGGCGATCGTCTTTGGCCATCCAGCTGAATGCAGATGCAATTTTGATCGACGAGACGCTGGGGCGCTCCGAAGCTATCCGGCTGGGACTCGATGTTACCGGAGCGGTAGGCGTTCTGATCCGCGCCAAGCGTAAAGGACTGATCGGCGAAGTGAAACCAGAGATCGAGAGATTGATCGGCGAGGCAGGTTTCTGGCTGCACCCAACGTTCGTCGCGGAAGCATTGCGTTCGGTTGGCGAAGACTAATGCAGACGCTCGACCTCGTTATCAT
>CAZMQR010000034.1:0-13211 GCA_964568325.1 uncultured Chloracidobacterium sp.
CGCCGCGCGGCCTTGGTTTTATGTCGCGAGATCGAGTTTGTCGGCCTTTTTGCTGAGCGCGTAGCCGAGAATGCACGAAAATACGACCGAGAAGTAGAAACCGAACATCGAGGCGAGGAATTTCGCGGGAATATTGCCCATCGCAGGCATATCAAAGGGCGAAAATACCACCTCGAACACGCCCGAGACGACGCCGGACATCATCATCAGCAAAAAGCCCATTAGAAGGATCAGAGCATAACTGCCGCCGAGCCGACGGATCGTGTCGAGGCCGACAAGCGGATTGATCGCCGCCGCAAACGAACGCGTATAGCCCGCAACGGCACACGCCGCCGGGAAATAAAACAGGCCCCACAAGAGCGCGACGCCGCCGATGAGAACAAAGATCACGCCGTAACCGAGCACTTTTTGGAGAAATGCCCGCTGCTCGGCCTGTTTTGTCTCTGTCGTCTTGCCAATGGTCGATTCGAGCTGCGCCTTTCGCTGCTGGTTGATCATTTCGTTGAGCCGCTCGAATTCTTTCTCTTCGTCCATCGCGTGCGGCGGTAAATTCCCCGGCGCCGCAGGCTGAATTGCCTCGATATCGGCCTCATTTCCGCTCTCGATCGCCTCAATACGCCTGCGCTGGGCGTCATTTGCACGGTTTACCAGCTCGCGCACGGCCCGCGTCTGCTCAACCGCCCTCTGCGCCATCGGTAATTGAGCATTTGCGGGCGGCATTTGCGTGTTTGCGGCTGCAAAAGGCGTGCTTTGCACCTCATTCATCTCGCCGCGCACCGCGCCGAGCACCATAAACACCGCGATGAGCATTACAACGATAAATGGCCCAAAGCTGGACACATACGCGCCCAAGCTAAGGAAGAACGGATGCACGACATCGTCCCAGATATTGAAATCTTCGAAGGACGGCATGAAGTTAGCGTCAAATTTGCCCTGGACAAAGTTGTCAACGGTCGTCGCAAGCACGCCAAACCACAGCATATTTGCCAGCATAAAGCTGATAAGCGCCGCCGCCGCCAGAAAAATGCTGCCAAAACCCATCGCAAGCTGCCCCAGCGAGAACACCGCGAACATGATGGCACCTACAATCAGGCTGAATTTGAAGCGAAACGGAAAAGCGAGGGCATTTGCGAAGTCGCCGAAGCCAAATCCCTCGCCAGCGCCGGCATTACGCCTCTCGCCGACCGCACGTGCTGCCTCGATCTTCTGTATCGACGCACACATGGCACCGCAAAATGGGCAGATCTTGACCGTTCCGCCGTAAGAATTTGGGCACGCGCGGCAAAAATGATTGGCACACGTCTCACAAACATAGGCCGCCGGCACATCGGCATGCACCGCGCACGCGGCGCTCGCGCCATTTTGGCCATTCGCAGGGCCGACGCCGCCAAAAGTAGTATTTACGACACCAAAACCGGTGTCAGCGGCCGCAGGCGCCTCTGCCACGCCGAGAATTTCGGTGTGCGTCGTGGTAATTACGGGCTTTGGCGGCTCAGCGGCATCCTTTGCGTTGAAGAAATCCGTGAGCGCGGGCACTTTTCCCGCCTCGATCCAGCGCAAATTGCCTTTGCGCACGCGATCGATCCGCAGAAGCGAGCCTTCGGCGATCCAATTCTCGAGCTCGTCAAGGTTTGTCTCGTAAACCTCGCCGTTGGCCTCGACGTGCCAGGTTTCGGCGGCTGTTTTGGGTATCTCAAGTTCCATCGCAGGCGTTTTTTGGGTGTTCGCGGCTCAGGCAACCAGCCGGTCAAGCATCTTTTCCTCCAGGTCCGTATCGGCCGCGCGCCGCTCGGCCATCTGACGTACGATGCCGTTAGCCACCTCACCCGCATTGCAAGCCTCGATCAGGGCCTCGACAACGTCCGCTTGATATCGCGTGCCAATAAAACTTCGAAGCCGCTCGAGCGCGGCACCAAGCTCCATTCCCTTCTGATACGGCCGATCGATCGTCATCGCGTCAAACGTGTCAGCGACCGACACGATCTTTGCTTGTAGAGGGATCTGATCGCCGGTCAGCCCCTGCGGATAGCCTTGGCCATTGACCATCTCGTGATGCATATACATTCCGGGCAGAAAGTCTCGCATCGCAGGTATTTGCGACATTATCTTGTAGCCCTTCTGCGGATGCGTCTTCATTACCTCGAACTCTTCTTCGGTAAGGGCGGCCGGCTTTTTGAGAATGTTGTCGTCAACGGCGATCTTGCCGACATCGTGCAGCAGCGCGGAGATACGCAGCGTCTCGACCTCGTCATCCGGCAGGTCCATGCGACGCCCGATAGCGACCGAAATGCGCGAGACGCGTTCGCTGTGGCCGCGCGTGTATTTGTCTTTGCCATCGATGGCGGCCGCGAGGGCTTTTACGGTGCCGACAAAGAGCTCGCGGTTTTCCTCAGCGGCCTTGGCGAGCTTTGCGATCTGCTCCTCGATCTTGTCGGTCATCACATTGAACGTCTCGCCCAGCGTGCCGATCTCAGTTACGCTATTCACCTCAACGCGTGTCGAAAGATCACCCGCAGCGATACGCTGAGCGACGGCTACCAGCTTCATCAGCGGCGCAGTCATAAAACGCGCCCCGACAAAGCCCACAACCAGGGCGGCCACCGCAAGAGCCATGCTGATCAGCCATGCCGTTCGCCGCATCTCGCCGACCGACGCCAGAGCTCGCGACTCATCCTGCATCGTAATGACGCCAAAACTCGTCCCATCGGGCATCCGCGCCGTCGAATATGCGCCGATCATTTCGTAGCTCTTGCCATTGTGGCCCGCCGTGAACGGCACCAGAGCCGACTGCACCTGAGCGCCATCTTCGAGCCATTCCTGCACGATCTTGAGGTCTGCAAGCGGCATTCTGTCCACCGCATAGGAAGGATCTGGATGAAAAACAGCTTCGCCGCCGCTGTCAACGGCGAATACTATCGGCAGCCCCTGACGCCAGAGGTCTTCGGCTCCGGTAGGCTCGATCCCAACCACGCTCTGCGCGATCGGTTGGAGCGAGGCAACGGCGACGATCCTTGCGGCATGACTTCCATCGATATTCACATCCGAAGCGAACGTCATCACCATAGCGCCGGTCGATTCCACACGCTGCGGCAAGCCAACGACGACGCCACGCCTGACAGGCTTGTCGCGAGCGCCGGCAACTGCATCGACATCGCCCCGCGACAGCACCTCGGCACGAAAAGCACTCAGCGATTCGCCCTGAGCGGGCTTTAGATAAACGGCCGCGAGGTCGACGTTCTCACGCAGCATCGTCCCGAGTCTGGCCTCAGTCTGAGGTGCCGTCACTACAGACTCATCTCGCGATAATTCAAGGGCTGTCGCAAGACTAGTCACGACCGAGCTCATGCGCCGCCCAAACATCTCGATCTGCCGTGCCTTCTCCTGAACAAGCTGTATCTGATACCGATTCTCAGCCGAGCGCAATTCCTTGCCGCTCCGGTCGGACAGAAACCATCCTGTGAGCACATGGGGCACCAGCCCCACGACAAGAAGTGTGAGAATTACAAAGTAGATCAGACTAACCTTTCGGCTCTGCGGAGACATCGGCGGGGAGACGCGCGGCGAGCCGCGTCTCGTTCTAGTCTAGCCGAAACCGCTGAATATGGTCAACAGGTTTTAACAGTAGGAAATTGGGAGGATGGCTCCCAAGACGTCAGTTTGAGCGAGGATTGACCGTATTCCCGTCGAGACGTGCACGCTCGCCCTGGAGGGCGAGCTGTCTCGCCTGCGGGAGCAGGTCGATCGCCTTCAGCAGTTGGTCGTCATATTCGTTATATACCTGGAACGACGTCTGAGAGCCGTAGGCAGCCGTTACAAGCTCCGTCCGAAGCGCTCGCTCTACAAATTCTCGCTCAGGGTCTAGCTGGGCTGCGGTGAAGTTGTATTTCGACGCGGCAAACTGCTTGAAAGCCGCGTAAACGCCCTCGTTAATCGGAAAATCCGTCCCTCGCAGGTCGTAACCGTATTTGATCGGCCCGTCGACCCTGTATCCCTCAAATCCCTTCACCTTCCCAAGCGCGAGTTCCATCGCGAACGCAAATATCGGGTTTGCGATCTTTTGCTGAAACCGGGCTCGTTCGATCGGTATCGTTCGCTGCTTTACAACAACGTCCGGATTGATCCCGCCGCCGCTGTAAACACTGCGTCCCGTATCGGTCTTGCTCTCAGGCCCCTTGGACCTGAGTTCCGGAACGGCTTCATCTCGGAAGCTCCCGCCTCCGGTTTGGTAGTTGTAGAGTTCCCCGTTCGAGTAGTCCCGCTGGATCTGCCGTCCCGAAGGCGTCTGAAACTTGGCGATAGTCAGAAGGAGCATCGAGCCGTAATCCAATTGGAACGGATTCTGCACCAACCCCTTAGCGAAGGTATTCTCACCGACGATCAGGGCACGGTCGTGGTCCTGTAGAGCCCCGGCCAGGATCTCGGACGCTGAGGCCGTGCTGCGGTTTACGAGGATGACAATGGGCGACCGATCCGGCGTCCTGTTCTGGGCCGGGTATCGCTTGTTGACTACCTCGATCCGTCCCCGTTGCGTAAAGATAGTCTGCCCCTCCGAAAGGAAGGCATTCGCCACTCGATACGCCTGCATGACCAGTCCCCCGCCGTTGTCACGCAGATCGAGCACCAGTTGCTGCATCCCGGCCGCCTTAAGGTCTCGCATGGCTTCGACAAATTCAGCGTAGGTCGTTGTATTGAATCCACCGCGCATAGCGACGTAGCCCACGCCCGGACGGATCATATATGCTTCACTGATCGACGGCTGGGCGACGGCGTCGCGAATAATATCTACGGTCTCTCGCTTACCGGTTCCCATTCGCTCGACTGTCACCCGCGCGAGCGTGCCTTGCGTTCCCCGGAGCTCACCTCGAACCTCGCTGTACGACTTGCCGAGCATCGATTTGCCGTTGACGTCCACGATCTTATCGCCATACCTGAGCCCGGCACGGTACGCGGGCGCACCGTCAAACGTCGCCTTAATATACGTCGCGATGACCTTCCCGTCCGGTGTGCTCAGATCACCGATCGTTGCGCCTATCCCGAAATACCTTGAGCTCTGATCATTGCGAAATTGCTCATTTTCTTTGGCGTCAAAGTAGCTCGAATGCGGATCCAATGTATGAAGGGCGCCCTCGATCGACGATTTGAAGACCTCGTCATACTTGAGCGACTTACCTCCGACGTAATTGCCCTCAATCGCATTCAGTGCCTCTCGAAGATCATCCCTTATCGTCTCAACCGTGGCCGCGCGCGGAACGCTTGGCTGCCCCGAAACAGCTTTATCGGTCTTATGCTGGCCCGCAACGGTCGCCGGCGCCGGCTGGGACTGCGCAGAAACGGAAACGAACAGAGTAAGGATGAACGATAGAATGCCGGGATTGCGGTACTTCACAAGGAATATATCTCCGAAGATGGCGAATTTACGGACGAGCCCATACCATTCAAGAATAGCATTCATTTGAGGGACTGGTCGAGGTTTTCGTTGCCTGCAACGCGGATTCTTGAAACCCGTAAGCTTTTTTCCCGTAATCTTTTAAGTTACACTCTTTCGAGCAATCCAATTCCTTAATGGAGGACCCTGAATGTTGAAGCGAATCGCCGCTGCGGCTGCAATCAGCCTATCCTTGTCAATCTTCGCCCTGGCCCAGACCAAACTACTTCGGTTCCCTGACGTGCAGGGAAACGACGTCGTATTTACATACGGCGGCGACCTTTGGCGAGTTTCTGATTCCGGCGGTACCGCCGTCCGCCTGACGTCACATCCCGGAGTCGAGACATATGCCAAGTTCTCGCCTGACGGTAAATGGATCGCCTTTACCGGACAATATGACGGCGATGAACAGGTCTACGTAATGCCCTCAGGAGGCGGCGAGCCGAAACAACTGACATTTTATCCGTCGCGCGGCCCTCTCGCGCCTCGCTGGGGCTACGACAATCAAGTACATGGCTGGACAAATGACGGCCGGATCGTCTTTCGAAGCCAGAGAGAATCATGGTCGCTGCCGATAGCACGGCTCTTCACGGTCTCGCCGTCAGGCGGCCCGGCTGAGGCTCTTCCGATGCCGGAGGCGGGCTCGGGCGACTTCTCGCCGGACGGCTCAAAAATGGCCTACAGCCCGCGATTTCGAGATTTTCGTCCGGAGAAGCGTTACGGCGGCGGGCAGGCCAACAAACTCTATATCTACGACATGGCCACAGCCGATGCCAAGTTGATCTCCGATACTCCTCGTGCGTCGCGTGACGCGATGTGGATCGGCAGTACCGTCTTTTACAACTCAGACAAGGACGGTAAGTTCAACCTTTACGCCTACGACGTCGCCAACGGCAGGACATCGCAGGTAACCCGCAATCGGGATTGGGATATACGATGGCCGAGCTCCGATAACAAGGGCCGCATCATTTACGAACGTGACGGTGAACTCGAAATATTCGACGTTTCGTCAAGACGCGCAAGCAAACTCTCGATCAATGTCCCGGATGATGGCATCAATCGACGGCCCAGACAGGCCTCTGTCGCGAGCCGCGTAAGTTGGTTCGGGCTGAGTCCCAAAGGGGAAAGGGCCGTCTTCAGCGCCCGCGGCGATATCTTTACAGTGCCTGTCGAGAAAGGCGGGGTCCGAAATCTAACTCGGACCTCGGGAGCTAACGACCGCTTCCCGGCGTGGTCGCCCGATGGACGCCTGGTGGCCTATATGTCCGATCAGAGCGGTGAGGACGAGGTGTGGCTTGTAGCGCAGGATGGATCGTCGGAGCCGCAGCAGTTGACCTCTGGTGGCTCGGCCCAGCGATATCCGCCGCAATGGTCGTCAGACAGCAAGAAGATCGTGTTCGGTGACAAGAACGGGCGTGTTTACGTTGTTACAGTTGCGACGAAACAAATGCAACTGATCGTTGACGCACCGAATGGCCAGATCACCGATTATGAGTTTTCGCCAAAGGGCGGCTTTGTTTCCTACACGATGCAGAATCCCGATGGCGTCTCATCTGTCTATGTATGGAGTGCACAGGAGAACAAGAACTATCGAGTTACGCCGGCTATGTTCCAGGCGGATAGTCCTGCGTGGGACCCGAGTGGGAACTACCTCTATTTCCTGAGCGACCGGGAGTATGCGCCGCTGATCTCAGGGGCCGAATTCAACTACGCGACCAATCGTACGGGCCAGATCTATGCCCTCGCATTGACCGCCGCCGCCAAGAATCCTTTCCCACCGGAAAGCGATGAAGCCACGATAGTCGAGGAGAAGAAGGAAGGCTCGCCGTCACCTACACCAACAGGTGCACCCGCAGCGCCGACGGAGAAGATAGATTTCGACGGTATCGAGGGCCGCGCCGTCCGCGTTCCGGGGCTCGGTGCCGACAACTACGCCGGGCTATCGGCCACCAAGGGCCATCTCCTTTACTCGGTTCAGCCACCTTTCTATTACGGCCGTCAGGCCGAGACGCAGCCTTCGGTTCGCATTTATTCGACGAAGGATCGCAAAGAAACGACGCTTCTTTCCAATGCCGGGGGCTTTAGGCTTTCGGCAGATGGCTCGAAGCTGATGAGCGCTCAGCAAGGGGCCTACCTGATGATGGATGCAAATCCCAACGGCGAGCGCTCCCGAAAGAATATTTCGACGGCCGGGCTCGTTACCGAGATCGATCCGAAGGCGGAATGGAACCAGATATTCAATGAGGTGTGGCGTCAATACCGCGACTGGTTTTACGCGCCCAACATGCATGGCTACGACTGGGCAAAGATCCGTGAGGATTATCGCAAGTGGCTACCGTATGTGAACCATCGCTCAGATCTTAACTATCTGCTGTCCGAGATGCAGTCTGAGCTTACCGTCCAACACGCCTATATCGACGGCGGCGACTTTAACCTGCCGCCGCGCGTTCGAGTCGCGTTGGCCGGAGCAAGATTTCAGGTCGATAAAGCAGCTAATCGCTACAAGATCGGCAAGATCTATGCCGGCCAGAACGAGGAGGACATCTATCGATCGCCATTTACTGAGGTCGGAAGTGATGCCAAGGTTGGCGACTATGTGATCGCGATAGATGGCGAGGACGTTACGGCCGACAGAGACATCTACTCGTATCTCCGTGGCAAGGCCGACAGCACGGTCTCGTTCTCACTCAATTCCACTCCGTCAAAACAAGGGGCTCGAACTGTGACCATTCGCCCGATCGCCGACGAGGGCAACCTTACCTACCTTGACTGGGTGCTTGGCAACCGGCGGCGGGTGGATGAAATGTCCGGCGGTCGGCTTGGCTATCTCCATATCCCCGATATGGGAGCACCCGGCCTCCGAGAGTTCATTAAGTGGTACTACCCTCAGCTAAAGAAGGAAGGTCTGGTCGTGGATGTACGGGCAAACGGCGGCGGCAACGTGTCGCGGATGCTGATCGAACGCCTCCGACGTAAGTTGCTCGGCGTCAACTACACCAACTACAATCAGGACGGGAGTCCATATCCCGATGGCGTATTTCTGGGCCCGATGATCGCTATTCTTAACGAGAATTCTGCGTCAGACGGTGATATATTTCCCTATATGTTTCGAGAGGCCGGGCTTGGCTCTCTTATCGGTAAGCGAAGTTGGGGCGGAGTCGTCGGTATCAGCAATCGCGGCACGCTTATCGATGGCGGCGTGGTGAATGTTCCGCAATCCGCCCTTGCGAACACGACGGGCGAGTACATAATCGAGGGATACGGCGTTGACCCTGATATCGAGGTCGATGACGACCCGAAATCGGTCATCGCGGGCCGTGATCCTCAGCTCGAGCGAGCCATTTCGGAACTCATGAAGAAGCTGACCGCACCGGTGCGGTTGCCCAAGCGTCCGGCTGATCCGGTAAAGACGAAGCCGTAAGCAATGCATTTACTTGAGGTTAATCACCTCAAAACACACTTCCCTACGAGGTCGGGACTGGTCAAAGCCGTCGATGATGTGAGTTTTCATATCGCTGAGGGCGAACTCCTTGGCCTCGTGGGCGAATCCGGCTGCGGCAAATCTATCACGGCATTGTCGGTGATGCGGCTGCTCTCGCCGCCGGGCGAGATCGTGAGCGGCTCAATTCGCTTAAAGGGTGAGGAGATCACGACTGCCTCTCACGAAAGGCTCCGCGAACTCCGAGGCAACGATGTCGCGATGATCTTTCAGGATCCGATGACGTCGCTCAACCCTGTCTACACGGTCGGTGAACAGATCGCCGAGGCCTTACGGCTGCATCGCAGACTCGATCGGAAGCAAGCGTGGGACGCCGCTGTTCAGGCGATGCGAGAGGTTTCGATCCCTTCACCCGAACGCCGCGCCGCCGATTATCCTCACCAACTCTCAGGCGGCATGCGTCAACGCGTTATGATCGCGATGGCCTTGGCCTGCGACCCCGAACTGCTCATCGCAGACGAGCCAACAACCGCTCTTGACGTGACGATACAGGCTCAGATCCTTGAGTTACTTGACGAGCTGCGCAAGACGCGAAAGCTCGCCGTTCTGCTTATCACTCACGATCTTGGCGTCGTGGCGGAGGTCGCAGACCGCGTTTGCGTTATGTACACCGGTAAGATCGTCGAGGAGTCGGGCGTTCGCGAACTGTTCGCTCGGCCAAAGCACCCTTACACGCAAGGACTTCTGCGGTCGGTTCCCAAACTCAGCGAGACTAACGAGGCAAAGGCAGCGCGCTTACAAACGATCGAGGGAACGGTGCCGAGTCCGACGGCTCTGCCGCCGGGCTGCCATTTTGCGCCGCGATGTGAATATAGAATGGAACGCTGTACCCATGGCGAGATACCTTTCTACCGAACCGAAGACGGTGCGGCCGTTCGCTGCGTCCTTTACGACGAAGGCTCAAAGAGCCTGACGGCAAACGGATGAAAGCCGCTACCCAAGCCAATGCCGATGTCCTGATGGAGGTTCGACACCTCGTCAAGCACTTTCCCGTCGCCGGGAGCGACGATGTCGTCCAGGCGGTTGACGGCGTTTCATTCGATATACGCGTCGGCGAAACTCTCGGCCTCGTTGGCGAATCCGGATGCGGCAAATCGACCGTAGGCCGCTGTCTGCTTCGGCTTATCGAGCCGACGAGCGGTGAAGTCGTGTTTGAGCAAAAGAATATCCTCGGGCTGCAGAATCGCGAGATGCAGACGCTCCGTCGCGAAATGCAGATCATTTTTCAGGACCCTTACGCTAGCCTCAATCCTCGGATGAGTGTCCGATCTATCGTCTCCGAACCGCTTAAGGTCCACGGCATCGGTGACAAGGGCGCGCGCAATTCTCGCGTCGAGGAGCTGCTTGCGAAGGTCGGACTTGACCCAAAATATGCCGACCGCTATCCGCATGAGTTCTCAGGCGGCCAGCGCCAAAGGATCGGCATCGCACGCGCTCTGGCGCTCAATCCCAAACTTATCATCTGCGACGAGCCGGTCTCGGCCCTCGATGTTTCGGTGCAGGCTCAGGTCGTAAATCTGCTGCAGGAGCTCCAGAAAGAGTTTGGCCTGACTTACCTTTTTATTTCCCACGGCCTCGCGGTCGTCGAGCACATTTCGGACCGCGTGGCTCTGATGTATTTGGGAAAGATCGTCGAGATCTGCGACGCCACTGACCTTTATTCGGATCCGTTACATCCGTATTCACAGGCATTGCTCTCCGCGATACCGGTGCCCGATCCGACGCAGGTGCGCGAACGCATCGTCCTCAAGGGCGATGTCCCGACGCCGATCTCACCGCCGTCGGGTTGTCGCTTTCGCACGAGATGCCCGATCGCAATTGAGCAATGTGCCGAAACGGTGCCGGAGCTTCGTGAGCTAAAGAGCGGACATTTCGCCGCGTGTATCCGCGCCGATGGTTATGACACGGCACCGGCGATGCGGTCGAATGATGCAACAAGCGACGCCGCACCGTCGTAAACTAAGTATCATCGTCAGAATTCTGAGGAGAGTACTATGAATCGTCTAGCCGGGATCATCGTTGCCGCCGTAGGTTTTGTATTGGCGGTCTTGAGTATTACTGGCGTCACCGCCGGGCTCACTTCGGTCGGGATCGCATTGCTATTGTTGGGCGGCCTCGTTATCGGTCTGAGTTTCATTGACAAACCTGACACGGAGGGCGAGGAACGCATGTCCACACCGGCGACGCTGGCGAATATGTTCTTCTCGCCCACCGAGGTCTTTCGAAACCTTCGCCGTCATCCGAGGTGGCTCATTGCCCTGCTCCTTATGTCGATCCTCTCGACGACGTTCACGAATCTCTTTATGTATCGGCTGACGCCGGAGCGCGTCGCGAATTTTGCCATCGACAAAACGCTCGAGATATCATTCCTTGGTGATGATGCACGACGCCAGATAGAGGCGGGCAGAGGCCAATCGATCGCCGATGCAAAGGACCCGATAAGGCGCGCCGGCCAGGCCGTCTCCGGCTTTGCCGTGGCTACTTTCGGCTATGCGTTTCTCGCAGCGGTCTTTATGATCTTTGCGATGGCCTTGGGCGGGAAGATCAACTTTTGGCAGGCGTTCTCGGCAGCCGTCTATGCCGCGTTCCCGTTCAGCGTCCTCAAGTTTCTGCTGAATACGCTTATCCTGTTTCTCAAAGACCCGACCGATATCCATCCGATCCTCGGGCAGAGTACGCTCATTCATGACAATCTAAACTTCCTCGTCCTCCCGTCAGAGCATCCCGTGATCTACACTTTGCTTAGCTCGCTGAGTCTCTTTGGCCTTTATTGGATCTGGCTTAACGCTACGGGCCAATCTAATGCGGGCGAAAAGGTCACGTCAAACACTGGCTGGACGGCGAGCATATCGCTGTATCTGATGCTCGTCCTGTTTGGTGTGACAATGGCGGCGTTGTTCCCGAGCTTTATGAGCTGATCACTCGTAGCGCAGAGATTCGATCGGATCGAGACGGGCCGCCTTCCAGGCGGGGAACAGCCCGAAGACGATTCCGATACCCACGCTTGCGCCAAAGCCCGCGAGCGGGGCCCACAGCGGAACATAAGCGGGGAAAAAGATCTTCACGATAAAGCTCAGTGCCCAGCCGATAAGCAGGCCGAGCAGCCCGCCAAAGCCGGTCAGCGTTGCCGCTTCGATAAGGAACTGGAGCAGAATGTCACGCTTTCTCGCGCCGATGGCTTTTCTGATCCCGATCTCGCGCGTGCGTTCGGTGACGGAGACGAGCATGATATTCATCACGCCGAGGCCGCCGATCATCAGGCCAACCGATGAAATAACGACCATGAAAAGGAACGTCATTGCCATAATGGCTCGGAACTGATCGATAATGCTTGCGGCCGTTTCCATAGCAAAATTGTTCTTCTCGCCAAACGCGACCTGCCGGCGTATCCTCAGCATGTCCTGTATGTCGTCTTTCGCCTTTTCCAGCTGTCCCTCACGGGCAACTGCAAGAATGAACAGATCCTCAGCGGTCGGCTTGATCTTGAGGGCGGCGCCCATCGGCATGTAAATGACGTTTGTCTGATCATTGTTGCCGCCGCCGCCGCCGAAGAGCTGCTCGCGCTTCTCGAGTAGCCCGACAATGCGAAATTCAAGCCCGCCGATCTCTATGGTCTCGCCGATGGGCGATTGGTAGGGAAAATATGTCTCTTTGACAAAGTCACCGATGACGCAGACGTTGGCCTTTGCCTCGTGTTCACCGGGCGAAAACCACCGGCCATCGATCAGCACTTCGCCGGGAGCACGCTCGACGTCGGGCATTGTTCCGACGAGCTGAACAGCGCTCGATGTCTTGCCGTTCTTGCCGGTAACGCTCACTTTCTGTCCAAAAAAGCTGCTGGAAACGTCGAGATAAGGCACGGCCATTTCCACCGACGGCAGGCGTCCGAGCGCGGCGGCGTCGTCCATCGTGAGCGGCTTTCGCATGCGTTCCTCGCGGGTCGGCGAACTCGTCCGCACACCGATGTCGAACTTGTAAAGAAAGATCGACCGCGTGCCGTATGACTCGATCTCCTTGCGAAACGCCAGGTCAAATCCGCTTATCGCCGACGAAATGAGCATCACCGTCACAACACCGACGACAACGCCAAAGATCGTGAGGAACGAGCGCAGCTTATTGGCCTTGAGCGTATCAATGGCCATCTTGAAGTTTTCGTAAAATGGTCCGGTAAGCAGCATAGGTGCCGGGTGTTAGGTCTTTGGTGTTAGGTCTTCGGTGTTAGGTTTTAGGTCTTAGGTCTTAGGTCTTAGGTCTTAGGTCTTAGGTCTTAGGTCTTAGGTCTTAGGT
>CAZMQR010000035.1:0-9392 GCA_964568325.1 uncultured Chloracidobacterium sp.
GAGGAGGCGTTTGACGGCTTTGCGGCCGCGCTCGCCGTAGTCGAGCGTGAGGTCGTTGACCCACATCGCGACGAAGCGGTCGGCGAGCTCGGGCTGCATATCGCGGGCAAACTGCATAGCGTAGGCGAGGGCGTCCTCGCGGTTTTCCATCGAATACACGATCGATTCGTGCAGGTGTCTTGAGACCCTCTGCATTAGGTCTTTGCCGAGATCTCGGCGGATGACGTTGCCGCCCATAGGCAGCGGCAGCCCCGTTTTTTCGTGCCACCATTCGCCGAGATCGATCACCTTGTCGAGGCCGAGCTGGTTGTAGAATAGCTGGCCTTCGTGGATAAGCAGGCCTGCATCAACGATGCCGCTTTGCACGGCGTCGATGATCTCGTCAAACGGCACAACGATGTGCTGAAAATCCTTGTTAAAGATACGCAACGCGAGATATGCGCTGGTCAATTCGCCCGGCACCGCGATCTTCATTTGGCCGATCTCGCCGGCGTCGCGCGGCTCTTTTGACACGACGATCGGCCCATATTTGTCGCCGATCGACGCACCGTGCGGCAGCAACGCGTATTTATCGGCGACGTAAGCATAGGCGTGGAATGAGATCGCCGTAACGTCAAAGACGCCGTTGCGGGCGTCGTCGTTGAGCGATTGGATGTCCTTTAGCGTGTGCTCGAACTTGAGGCCGTCAGTCGCGAGTTTGCCCGTCGCAAGGCCATAGAACATGAACGCATCGTCAGAATCTGGCGAGTGTGCAACGGTGATTGTCTGAATGGAAGGAGTGTCGGTCGTGGTCATACTTTAGGTCGCAGAAACGAATACATTAGTGTCGTAGAAAATGCTTATTCTACCGTTTTCAGCGTGTTTGGCAAACAAAGACCGCAACTCGGTATCCATCGCCGAAAATGCCTTGTCATCCTCCGCCGGCATGTATGATGACGACAGCATTCGGCCGCGTAGGCCTTCGAGATCGAAGACCTGGACGTTTGCGAAGGTAGCCGTGAGATATTCACCGCCGAAAAATTCATTAAGCCGCAGGGCATCCGCATTCTCATGGCGCACCTTCGCGTAATCGGTAGCGTGCTTTAGCAGGAACGTCTCGTATTCGATCAGGAACGGCGTCGTGTCGAGTTGTCGCTCGTTCCAGATCAGGACGATCCGGCCGCCCGGCCGCAATATCCTCAACCATTCTCGTCGCGTCGGCTCAGGATCGAACCAATGGAAAGCCTGTGCTGCCACGACGAGATCGACCGATGCATCAGGTAGCTTGGTCGCATCCGCGGTGCCGTCTATCAGCTTAAACGCCGCGAAATCGCCTAGCTGTTCCATTGCAGCCGCACGCATAGCGGCATTTGGCTCGATGCCGTAAACGGTATTGCCATTCGCGAGAAAGAGCCGGGCTGAGATGCCCGTGCCGCAGCCTACATCCGCAATGATCGACGCGGGCGTCAGGCCCGCTTTATCAGCAAGGTGGGCGAGTATCTCGCGCGGGTATCCGGGCCGGTATTTGACGTAGTTCTCGACGCGGTTCGAGAAGCGTTCGACGGTATCGGTCATGAAACCTCTTCCCCGGTCCATTGCAGCTTCCTGGAGTGCGGTATCTCGAACTGGTCCAATATTCGAAAGCATAGATGTTCGACTAGGTCGTTTATCGTCTGTGGCCGGTGGTAAAACCCCGGGCTGGCCGGCAGAATGCGGGCGCCGGCACGGCTTAACCGGAGCATATTCTCGAGATGGATCGCATTATACGGCGTCTCGCGCGGCACAAGAACAAGCTTGCGGCCCTCCTTAAGGCAGACGTCCGCGGCCCGATGGATCAGGTTTGTACCGGTGCCTGAAGCAATTGCGCCAAGTGTCGCCATAGAGCAAGGGACGATCAGCATGCCCGCCTGCCGGTTTGAGCCGGACGACGGTTTCGCGGCGAGATTATCGAGTCGCCACAGCCTGATCAGCTTCGAATCAGGGGCGAGCCCAAGCCATTCGTTGATCCGCCCGGTATCGGCGTCCTTCAGGCTGATGCCCATTTCGACCTGCACAACTGTGGCCGCGGTCGATGAAAGGATCAGATTGATCGTTTTGACGGCCTCGCTGGCGGCGAGCAGCTGCAGCGTCCGATGAGCATAGATACTGCCCGATGCTCCTGTGATTGCAAAGGTGAGTTCCATCTAAGGATTGATGAGGACCAGCAGCCGGTCTGCCCACTCGGAGCGCGTATTGCGCAGTATCTCGTACTGCACCTGTGCCATGTCACGGTTGCCCAGCTTGAGATACGCTCGGCCGAGATTGTAGCGGGCCTTCTCAAGGTCAGGATTGTACCCAAGGGCGTTATTGAACGCCTCGACGCTCTCCTCGGCATTGCCCGCTTCGAGGTTGCTCTCGCCAAGGGCATTGTAGGTCTTTGCGTCGGGCCGATACGCCTTTAACTGTTCAAAATAGGCTATGGATTCTGCATAGCGCCGCTGTTTGAACAGCGCGAGGCCGAGCTTCTCGATTGAACTTGCATGATCCGGCCGCAGGGCGATCGCCCGTCGATAGGCCAGTATCTCTTCGTCCGTGCGATTGAGCTTGCCGAGCGTCATGCCCAATGCATACTGCGTTTCAGCATTGCTCTCATCGAGCCTGACGGCCTGTCGATAGGCGTCGGCGGCCTCCTTGAATTGCCCGAGCGCATAGCTCGAAGCTCCAATATTCATATGCGCTTCGGCCCATTCGGGACGCAGCTTGGCGGCCTGCCTTGTCGCCCGCAAGGAGTCTTGATGACGCCCGAGCACACCATAGCAGTATCCGGCCTGATACCATGCTTCGGCATAGTTAGGATCGATCTCGACCGCTCTTTCAAAATAGCCGGCCGCGCGGTTGTAGTCGTCGCGCGACAACTGCGCGAGGCCCTGCGAGTAGAGCCGCTCGGCCGCAGAGCGTTTGTTTTTCTGAGTCTCGGCGGCTAACGACGAGAAGCTCTGCACGTCATTGATGCGAAGCTGAAGTATGCGCTCGGCGGGCACCGCAAAATTGAGATTCTGCCCTTCGGTCGCCTGCAGCGATGCAACGCCGATCACCTGGCCGCCCATATTTACGACAGGCGAGCCCGACGAGCCGGGCGAGATCGATGCGGTGATCTGGATGATCCTGCCATAACCGGAAACCTCTCTAATAGCCGACACGATACCGTTGGAGACCGAGCCTTCAAGGCCGTACGGATTGCCTATAACGACGATGGATTCGCCCTCCTGCGGGACGGCACGCACGATAGGCAGCGGCACGGCGAGCGCAGCCGGGACTTCTACCTTCAGAAGGGCGAGATCGCCTTCGCCATCGACCGCGCTCACGCCGCGCACCGGAAACTTTTTGCCATCAAGCAGATGGACCTCGGCCCGCGATGAGCGTTCGATCACGTGTCGGTTCGTAATAATTCGATCCGGAGCGATAAAAAAACCGCTTCCGCGCGAGACTGTGTTGCCCTGCGGATCAAACGTCTCGATCGCGACGGCCGACGGCTTGATGCGTTTTACCAATTCCGGCAGAAAGTCCTGCGCGACTGTCGTGCCTGCGAAAAGCACGAAAGGCACAAGATAGGAGATCAGACCTCTGATAGAAAGCCTCGGCATCAACAGCCAGATTATATGTCCTTTGCTGCCGCAACCCAAGTTTTTGACACCAGAGAGCAGGCCGGATCTGCCAATTTGAGGTAAAATGGACTGATCCCGCATTTCGTTATGAAAATCGCACTTGCTGCCGACCACGCCGGTTACGAGGAAAAAGAAAAGGTCAAAACGACGCTCCGTGAACTCGGTGTCGATTATACCGACATGGGCACGGATTCGAGCGAATCGGTCGATTATCCCGACTACGCAAGAAAGGCCGCTGAGGCCGTTGCATCGGGTGAATACGACCAGGGCCTGCTGCTGTGCGGTTCAGGTACCGGAATGGCCATTGCTGCGAACAAGGTCCACGGCATTCGCGCCGCCGTCGCGTGGAGCCCGGAGATCGCAGCCCTTGCCCGTGAACACAACAACGCAAACGTGCTCGCATTGCCGGCAAGGTTCCTCTCTGACGACGACGTCCGCGGAATACTAAAGGCTTGGTTCACTGCCCATTTCGAAGGCGGCCGCCACGAACGTCGCGTTGAAAAGATCGAACCCGAATGATCACGCGGCACCGGTATTCATGTCCGTAGCCTTGTTTACACGCGGGCTACTGACACAGGCCTACCCGCCGTGAGCGGCCTTTGCGCGTTCGTTAAGCTCTTCCGGCGTGAGGTCTTCGATGTGCGTCGCAAATCCCCACATATGGCCGAACGGGTCTTTGAGCCCACACGACCGGTCGCCGTAGAACTGGTCTGCGACAGGTTTCAGCACTTCTGCACCCTCAGCGATGGCCTTTTCCGCAAAAGCATCCACATCCTCGACATAGATGTACAAGCTCACCGGAGAGCCGCCGATGGTCTCGGGGCTCTGCGCCAACGGCGGGAATTCGTCTGCCAGCATAAAGATCGCGTTACCGATCTTCATCTCGGCATGGCCGATCATCTCGTCGGTGCCAATGCGAAAAAGCTCCTCGGCGCCAAACGCCCGTTTGTAAAAATCGATCGCGGCCGAGGCATTGTTGCAGATCAAATACGGCGTGATGCCTTCGTAGCCGTCAGGTATTGGTTTGACTGACATAAGCGTTTCTCCTTTGAAATGTATATTCACACTTTACCCGCTATCGTTGGGGAAGTCAACAAGAAATTACCCGCTAACAACGCGAATATTCACGAATAAACTCAGACGAAAGCACCCTGGAGCTTCTTATTCGTATTATTCGCGGGCAAATCGTCCTTTTGGTAAACTACTTCGCGGACAGGTTCTTTCAAACGCATGATCATTGCTATCGACGGCCCAAGCGGAGCGGGGAAATCCACGCTCGGTAAAATGCTCGCCAAAAAGCTCGGCCTGCTTTATCTCGACACGGGTGCGATGTATCGCGCCGTTGCGTTGGCCGTGCAGCGAGCGAATGTGCCGGCTCGCGATATCGACCGCATTGCCGAGATCGCTGACAGCGTAAGGATCGATCTTGTCGGCGAGCCTGACGCAATGAAGGTGCTCCTCGATGGCGAAGACGTATCGGTCGAGATACGAACGCTCGAGATCGCGCAAGCGGCTTCGGTCGTATCGACCGTTTCTGAGGTCCGGCGGATAATGGTCGAGCATCAGCGCGAGATAGGGCTGTCGGCGTCCTCGGGGTGCGTGCTCGAGGGCCGAGACATCGGCAGTGTTGTATTCCCAAATGCCGACATCAAATTCTTCCTTACCGCTACGCCCGAGGCCCGTGCCCGCCGCCGCTATATGGAGGACCAGGCGAAGGGCCGCATAACGACCTACGAGAACACGCTGGCCGAGATTAACGAACGCGACGAACGCGATGTATCGCGCGAAGATTCGCCCCTGACGATCGCCCCCGACGCCGTCGTGATCGATACCAGCGAACTCGATCTGCACGAGGTCTTTGAGGCAATGCTGGCCAAGATCGGCAGCGATGCCCGGCCCGCGGCTTCGGTTTAGGGGGGCTTTCAAGCACAAAATTCTTGACATCTGAGAACATTCGTGCTATCCTTGCAACACTCTTTCGAGTGTTTGACATTGGTGTATCCGCAAAGTTTTGCCACACGTGTGGCGCAGATCGCGTTTTTGCGCGAAAAAGTGAAACAGGCCGTAAATGTGGCTGTAAGTGCTAGTATTCGCAATAAGTTGCGGTGTTTCAGGCCATCTGAAACACGCTGAAACAGACTGAAACACGCAGCGGATATATTTTTTGCGCGAAACACTGAAACAAGCCAAAAATATGCTCGTAAGTAATAGCAGTTACAATAGGTTACGGTGTTTCAGGCCGGTTGAAACAGGCTGAAACAACTGAAACGGGCTGAAACACGACGGATCGCCGCGGAACGCGCTCGGCCCCTCGGGCAGGGGCACTAAGTAATGGTTCAGTTTGAAATTGTGATCGTCTCTCCGATCTCTGCGAAACTCTCTCCGTTCTCCGCGTGGAATGTTTGCTAAGGTTTTTTCCACGCAGAGAACACAGAGAATGAAACGCAGAGTTCGCGGTGAGGCGGCTTTTGCAAACTGAACCACTACCGGGCACTAGAATTATTTGACTAAACATAGGGTGACCGATAAGATTAAAGATTGCTTTTTGGCATGCTCCCGTAGCTCAGCCGGATAGAGCAACAGCCTTCTAAGCTGTGGGTCGCAGGTTCGAGTCCTGCCGGGGGCGAATTTGAAATGTGGCGGCTATAGTTCAGTGGTTAGAGCGCCTGATTGTGGTTCAGGATGTCGAGGGTTCGAATCCCTCTAGCCGCCCCACCCGTTTCTGCTGTCTTTATACTCGGTTCCGGAGCACTGTTATGAATATGGAGCGTGCGATCGCGAACATTCGACGGATCATGCTGCCGATCAGCGCGGTCGTAGTGGTTTTTGTCGCTGGTGCTGCGGCCCAGAACGTGCCAAAGTTCGTTCCGGGCGAACTCCTCGTAAAATTTTCAGCGGGTGCAGATTCCAGATCTGCCGTCGCCGCCAGTCGTTCGGTCGGGGCGACGGTCCTCGAAACGCTCGGCGACCTCGGCTGGCAGCGGGTGAGGCTTCCGGCGGGCCTGTCGGTTGCGGATGGAGCCGCTCGGTATCTCGCGATCGAGGGCGTTGCCTATGCGCAGCCTAACTTTTACTATTCGCTCCTTGTAACGCCAAATGACGCGCAGTTCAATGCGGCCGGCATGTATGGCCTGACAAAGATCTCCGCACCGTCAGCATGGGACCTTACAACCGGCAGCTCGGCAGTAGTGGTGGCGGACATTGATACGGGAACTCGCCTCACGCACGAAGACCTCGTTCCTAATTTGTGGATCAATCCGGGCGAGATACCGAATAACGGTATCGACGACGATGCGAGCGGCTACATCGATGATGTTTACGGAGCGGATTTCTTCTTTAATGACGGGAACCCCGCCGACGAGCACGGCCACGGAACGCATACCGCCGGAACGATCGGTGCCGTCGGCAACAATATCATCGGCGTGACCGGTATCAACTGGGCCGTCAAGATCATGACGATCAAGATCTATGACAACGATGGCTACGGCAGTACGTCCGCGATGCTCGTCAACGCCTACAACTACATTCGCATGATGAAGTTGCGCGGTGTCAATATTCGCGTGACAAACAATTCCTACGGCGGCTGCGACGAGGCCTGCGATTACGATCAGGCGACCAAGGACGGTATTGACGCAATGGGCTCCGCCGGGATCCTGAATGTGTTTGCTGCCGGCAATGACTCGCGCGATATCGAGGCGGCGCCGTCATTTCCTGCGAGCTATACGAGCCCGAGCATCATCGCGGTGGCCTCCAGCACTCAGAGCGATAGTAAATCTGGATTCTCGAATTGGGGAGCCACAAGCGTAGATGTTGCAGCACCGGGATCGGGAATACTTAGTACGACCTGGGGATCAAATTCGAGCTACGGGACGATGAGCGGAACATCGATGGCGACGCCGCATGTGACCGGCGCCGCTGCGCTGCTCTCGGCATACAACCCTGCACTCTCGCCGGCATCGCTTAAGGCGACGCTCATGAACACCGTTGACGCGCTGGCGGGTTGGACCTCGACGCCGATCAGGACCAACGGCCGGATCAATGTTGACAGGGCTCTGCGAAACCAGACCGTCTGCACATTTACCCCGGCGAGCGCAAAGATCGACGTGCCGACAAAAGGCGGCGTCTTCAAAGTGAATGTGACCGCGCCGACGAATTGCGACTATTCGGTCAAGAGCTCGTACGCGTGGCTAAAAGTGATGAGCAGCGATGCCGCGAGCGGATCGAGTGAGATCACGTTTAGGGTCACAGTCAACCCGACGATCGTTCGAAGCGGCACGATTATGGTCGGCGGCCAGACGATCACCGTCCGGCAGGCGCGAAACTAAATTGGGTCAGTGGCAAGGTTTTTCAACCTTTTTCCTAGCAGGAACGTCTAAGCCACTAGATTTGAAAATGCAGTGAACCCTTGATTTTATTGGGTTTTGTGACGAGAATGCGGCAATAGCTTTTTGTTGCGCTAGTTCGATGGCACGTGGTATATTTTAGGATACTTGTCAGTCAAGGCACCGGTCAGGTTGCCACCCGTTTGATGAATGTTTCAAGAAGGATTATTACGATGAGAAAGTACATCACCAAAGGCGCTCACATTGCGGCTCTTTCGGTCTTTTCACTGCTGGCGACGCTTCCGGGTATTGCTCAGGTCTCGCTGAGAAAGGCGTTGGATTTTGATGCGGACAACAAGGCCGATTTTGTGGTCTTTCGTCCGAGCAACAGCGTCTGGTATATCAACAAGAGCGGCGGTGGCTTTACCGCAACGCAGTTCGGCAACGGAAGCACTGATTTTATGACGCCGGGCGATTATGACGGCGACGGAAAGGGCGATATCTCGGTTTGGCGCGATACGGATGGTGCCTGGTACCGCCTCAACAGCAGTAATGGGACATTTGTCGGTTACTCGTTCGGTGTGACCGGTGACGAACCGGTTGCGCGCGACTATGATGGCGACGGCAAGACCGATGTTGCGGTCGTGCGTCGGTCAAACGGACTGCTTTTTTGGTATGTCTCGCGGAGTTCCGATGGCGGATTCACCGCGGCCCAGTGGGGCGTAGCTACCGACTACACAGCACCTGGCGACTATGACGGCGATAACAAGTTTGACCTCACCGTGCAGCGTCCGGGCGCGACACCGACCAGCCAGGCGACATTCTATGCCCTGCGCAGCTCGGATGGCGGCCTGATGCAGGTGCCTTGGGGATTTAGCAACGATCTCGTCATTCCGGGCGATTATGACGGTGACGGCAAGACGGATGTAGCGGTCGTTCGCGAAGGAGCGACGCCGGCTTCTCAGCTTGTTTGGTATATCCTTCGGAGTTCGGACGGCCAGCCCCAGATCAACTTCTTTGGCACTACCGGAACCGATCTTAATGTTCAGGGAGATTACGACGGCGACGGCAAGACGGACGTTGCCGTGTGGCGTGACTCGGTTGGTTCGTTCTATTACCTCAAGAGTTCTGACGGCAGCTTCAACGCCGCGCAGTGGGGTTCGCCGAATGACTATCCGGTCGCGAGCTACGACACTCATTGATCGGTGGTTTCGGGTCTTTAGGAAGATGGTTGGAGGCCGGTGCCTTCAACCATTTTTGTTTAGCGGCCGCAAAGGGTAGTTTGAGCGACAGATGATCGACGGATTCGAAGGAAAAACGATCGTTATCCTCGGCGATCCGGTCGCGGACCAGTTCCTGGCCGGGAGGATATCGCGCGTCTCACGCGAAGCCCCGGTTTTCATTCTTAAACACGAATCAACGACGACGGTTCCCGGTGCGGCGGCAA
>CAZMQR010000035.1:9492-13102 GCA_964568325.1 uncultured Chloracidobacterium sp.
CCGGTTTTCATTCTTAAACACGAATCAACGACGACGGTTCCCGGTGCGGCGGCAAACGCGGCCGCAAATGTAGCATCTTTGGGGGGAAAAGCCATCCTTATCGGGGCCGTGGGTACTGACATTAACGGAACTGTTCTTAGGGAACGCCTCAATGCGGTTGGCGTCATCACTGATCGGCTCGTGACGGTCGAAGGAATCACCACGACGACGAAGATCCGTGTTCTTGCGGCGCAAAACTATGCTCCGAGGCAACAAGTCCTCAGGATCGATTACGAAGGTGAGAACGCTCTCCCGGCTGATGCTGCCACGATGGTGGCCGAGAATCTGAGGGCCGCGATCTCAGGGGCCGACGCCATCGTCGTTTCCGATTACGGTTATGGATCGGTGTCTGGTGAGGCCTTTGAGGAGGCCATACGCATGGCTTCGGAGCGAGCTATTCCGGTGATCGTTGATTCACGATGCCGTCTGTCGCAGTTCGGCGGTGCGACGAGTGCAACGCCGAATCGCGAAGAGGTCGAGGCTATCGTCGGGCCGGATTTCAGTGACCAAGATTGCTCGGCCCTGTGCGATCGTCTTGGCATGCAGGCATTGCTTGTGACCAACGGGAATCAGGGAATGACGTTGTTTGAGAGCGGGGCTGCCCCGCAGCATATTGAAGCGGTCGGCTCAAAAGAGCCCGTCGACGTGACGGGCGCAGGCGATACGGTTATCGCGACATACGCGTTGGGCCTGGCGTCTGGCCTTAGCTTTCTTCAGTCGGCGAAGGTAGCTAATCATGCCGGTGGCCTGGTTGTGATGAAAAAAGGGACAGCGTGCATCTCTGCCGAGGAACTCGCCACCTCGCTCAGCAGCGCCGCTGGCTCGTTGGTGGCGAACTAGCTATGCCAAAGGAAGCTGCACCGATCATTGGCCTTGATGAGCTTCTGGAACGGACGAATGCCGCAAGGGCGTCCGGTGAGACGATCGTGCTTGCGAACGGCTGCTTTGATCTGCTCCACGTCGGCCACGTCAGGTATCTGAGCGGGGCAAAGGATTTGGGCGACCTCTTGGTCGTTGGAGTCAATTCCGATCGACAAGCGAGGCGGCTGAAGGGTGACGGACGGCCGTTCATGCCCGAGGCCGAGCGAGCCGAATTGATAGCTGCACTCAGATGTGTCGATCTAGTGACGGTCTTTGACCAGCCAACGGCAGAGACGCTGATACGTGCCATTCGTCCGGATATCCATGCGAAGGGCACGGATTATGATGCGGACAGCGTTCCGGAAAAGGACATTGTGCGGGAATGTGGCGGCCGTGTGGCGATAGTCGGCGACCCAAAAGATCATTCCTCTACAGACTTGATCTCGCGAACATGGAGTGGAAGGCCCGAAACAAAACCGACCTGATCATTGAGGTCTGGGAAAAACTCGATTGCGAGAGCGTTGGCGCCTCAGAGATCGAGGCGATCGAGGTCGTCGTGGCGGATCGATATGGACAGGCCGCAGTCGCTTCGCCAATGAGAACAGCCCGACTGTTGGCCGACGAGGGAGCCCATCTTCGACACGCTGAATTGATGAGGCTTCACACGAGTCGTTGCCGGGCTCCAGTTCATGATGCCGCCTTGCGAGGTTCGTTACAGTTCGACGATCTGAATTCGGCACTGGCCTCGATCAGGAGGCTTGAGAACCTAAGATCAAGGCTGAGCCGAGACGGCGACCGGCATGGAATACGAGCGATCCGCGATGCTGTTATTCGTGCTAGAGACGATGCAAAACGGGAGGCGGAGTCTCGGCGGGCCGATGATCTCACGAGGCTTATGAACGCTGAGATAGAGGAATGGCTGAGAATCTGGCTCCAAACGCCTGATGTATTTGAGAGTTGGGTAGCTCTGCGGCAGCGGTCGCCGCAATTCAAGGAAACATTCGGATACATGTGATGCGAAGGTTCTTTGCACCTGTTTCTAACTTTAGCGACGCCACAGTCACTCTCGGCGAAGATGAGACGCGCCACATGCGCGATGTGTTGCGATTGCGGATCGGTGAAGAGGTTTACGTTATTGATGGGGAAGGCCGTGAGATGCGTTGCCATATCGATTCTATAGAGAAAAAGCAGGCCGGCCTGACGATCATCGAGACGGCGGCTCCGCCGGCATCTGAGTCTCCGCTCGATCTGACGCTGGCTGTGGCAATACTGAAAGGTGACAACTTCGATCTCGTGATCCAGAAAGCAGTGGAGTTGGGCGTTACAGGGCTCGTGCCGCTGGAGACCGAACGCGGCGACGTAAAGGTAAGAGATGCTCGTAAGAAGATCGAGCGGTGGAACCGTATCATCCTTCAGGCAAGCAAGCAGTCGGGCCGAGCAACGTTTATGCGGATCGACGAGCCCCGATCTGTTGTCGACTTCCTTCAGAACAGGCAGGGAGCAGTCATTGTCTTTACCGACAATGGCGGTGGGGCCATGCCGAAAGAGGTGGTCGACAAAAGACTCACTGCGGTCGTCGGCCCCGCGGGCGGATGGTCGGCGTCCGAACTGGACCTGGCGAGGTCAACCGGTGCCGACTTGGTCACGCTCGGCGGGCGTGTTCTCCGGGCCGAGACGGCCGCAATCGCTGCCGCTGCCCTGCTACAGCACCGTTTTGGCGATCTAAATTAAAAGACAGCCCGCCGCTTCGGCCGATAATAGGCGTCGCCCCGCTGCGTCATCTTGGCTTTCGTGCCGAGGGCATTGATGAAAAGCAGTAGATCGTCCTTTTCATCAAACTTGAAGTTAGCCGTTCCGGCGGCATCGATGTCAGGGTCATTGAAATTCAGCACAAGATACTTCGTCTTCTTGGTCATCAAACCAAAAAGCCCGGCTCCCGGCACAGGCAGACGACTGGCAACATTGCCGGTCCTTGTGATCCCTTCTTTCGAGTCAGGATACACCACGATCAACGAATCGTATGGTATGCCAAACATCTCGGGACCGCTCTTCTTGTAAAAAACGACACGGAGATTGGCGTCATCGAACTTCAACAGGCCGGTCTCCTTGCCGGCGGAACCAAAAATCCCACCTTCGTACCGTGCCTCAAATGAGGGCGGCAAGGCAGCCGCAGACGGAGCTTCCTTCTCAATCGGCTTCGGCTGTGCGATAAACGCAGTCGGCGCAAGCAACAGTGCGAAAACGATGGCCAAACTTCTCATGCCAAAATGGGCCGAGGCAAAACTCATGATACTTTATAGACGCCTCAGACGGGATTTTGGTTGTTATCCTTCCAATAACATGGCCTACAACTCCACCGGTCGACGGACCTCCCGAACGGAAGCGCCGGCAAGATGCGGGAGGCCCGCAAAGGACGCGTGTCGAAGCGGATCGCCCGTCTCTTCGTGGGCCTCGAGACGCTGAAGGGCGATCTCGACGTACTCGGACGAGATCTCAGAGCCGATCCAGTAGCGTTTGAGGTCCGAGCAAACCTTGGCCGTTGTCCCGCTTCCCATAAAGCAGTCATAGACAATGTCGCCCTCATTCGTCCACGTTGAGATCTGATCTTCTGCCAGCCGTTCGGGGAAGATCGCGGGATGTCGAAATGCTATACGATCCGTTGCCGATGACGTGCCTACATTGTAAGTGAAGATGTTGCTTGCCTTACGCT
>CAZMQR010000036.1:0-12917 GCA_964568325.1 uncultured Chloracidobacterium sp.
TGTAAACGGTTCCCTGTCCACCCGAGCCGATCTTTTCGAGGATCTTGTATTGGTTGATCTGAGAACCGATCATGCACACTGCGGATCGCGAATCGTCACCTCAGCTACCCAAGGCAACCGCGCTCCAAAGCAAAATGTAAATACTACCCACCGGAGCGGAAATCCGCAATTCGTGATCTCATATCCGCGATCCTGCTGTCCGGCCAACTGCCGGCACTACGGATGGACCGTTCAGCCACGGAGCGGGTTGCCCCAGCCGGACTGCTTCCAAACGCCGTCCTCGACTATCGCCGGAACCGTTGGATCGCCGTCAGTAATAGCAAGCATCTCGCGCTGACGGCCCTTGTCCGTCTGGGCGTCGTATTCCGTAAACTTGATCCCGTGCGAGTTGTAATGGTCACGCGCCTGCTGACAGTACGGACATCCGGGCTTTGTGTACATTACTATTGCCATTCCTAAAAGCTACACCTTTTGGATAAGATAATCTAGCCGCAATAAGCGTGAGGAACCGATCATGGATACGTCTGAAATGTTCCAACCATACGACAGACTCGTCGAGATCGAAATACTCGGCGAGCGACGAATGGTGCCAGAGAACAATTCGCTCCTTCGATGCCTGCAGTTCTTGTCGATCGAGAGTATCTCTTACGGTGACTTCTGCTGGAATGGCACCTGCATCGAGTGTCAGGTCTGGCTCAAGCAGGGCGATAAAGAGAAAGGCGTGATCGCCTGCCGAACGACCGTCGCAGAGGGCATGAGAATCGTGCGGCTGGCGAAAGCTATCGACCTGGCAGAGCCAACCGGACAGCTCGGCGTTTCGGACTAATACTTTGGCACCCGCGGATCGACATCGTTCGACCACGCCGTGATGCCGCCGACGAGATTCGCCAGGCTGCCCGCGTAGCCCGCTTGCTGCAGTGCCATTATCGCCTTGGCGCTTCTGCCTCCTGCCTTACAATGGACGATGGTGTCGCGCGTGGCATCGAGTTCGTCCATGCGTGCAATGACCTCGCCAAGCGGGATGAGCTTTGCTCCGTCGATCCTGGCAAATGCATGTTCATCCGGTTGGCGAACGTCTATCAACTGAATGTTCTCTCCGGCGTCCAGTTTCGCCTTGAGCTCCGCAGCAGTGATCTCTTGCATATTTACGATCGCGCCTTCCTGGCGCATCCAAGACTTTACCATTTTGACGGGTTGAACTCACGTCGCTAGCCCGTCAGCGTTGACAAATCTTTACAGAGGTGCGGCGGCTGCAAACCGCCTACCTGTTATAGAATACCGTGTCTAGAGACATATGCTCGACTTACGGTTAAGTGCAATTTTCTGTTTGGCCTGTGCATTCTCGGCTGCCTGTGGCTCGTCGGGCGGCAATCCGCAGACGCGCAACGCGAATGCTGAAGCCGAACCACCGCCGATCGCGATCACGGTCGCAAAGAGCGAATCGCGTGATGTCGCGTCGGTCATCCAGGCGACTGGCAGTTTTACCGCGGACGAGGTGTCCGACATCGCCCCGAAGGTTGCCGGAAAGGTCGCCAATATCGCGGTCAACGTCGGACAATTTGTCGGCAGCGGTGCCTTGATCGCAAAGATCGACGACCGAGACGCTCGACTGGAACTCGCATCGGCGCAGGCTGCGGTGAAGAAGGCGCGCGCCTCCGTCCTCCAGGCAGAAGCAAGGCTCGGCCTGGAGCCGGGCGGTTCATTCAATGCATCGACCATTCCCGAGGTCCGTTCCGCCAATGCTAATTACGAACAGATGAAGGCCGAGCTTAGGCAGGCCGAGACGAACGAGAAGCGATACCGCGAGTTGGCGGAGACCGGCGATGTCGCCATGATCACCTATGAGCAGTATCGAACCGCGCGCGATACTGCCCGGTCGCGTGCAAATGCTGCAAAAGAGCAGCTCGATGCAGCCGTCAACACCGCCAGGCAGAGCAATCAGGCCATTGCAAGTGCAAGGGCCGATGTCGAGTCGGCCCAAACTCAGGTGGCCCTGGCAGAACAGGCAGTTGCTGATACCGTAGTCCGGGCTCCGTTCGCGGGTTATATCAGTAACCGAGGCGTCGCGGTCGGCGAATTCGTCTCAACCGCTACCGTCCTCGCCACCATCTTGCGGACAAATCCGATCAAATTGCAGATCCAGGTTGCCGAGGCAGACGTGCCTTATGTGTCGGTCGGCCGCGGTGTATCGGCTCAGGTTGACGCCTACAAGGACCGGCGATTCGCCGGCTCGGTGATCGCCGTGAATCCTGCGGTCGATCCGGCCTCACGTTCTGCTCAGGTCGAGGCGACTCTCGAAAATGGTGATAACGCATTGCGTCAGGGGATGTTCGCCACCGTCCGAATAAATCGCGAGGGCGGCAGCAAAGGCATCTTCGTCTCGAAAGCCGCAGTCTACAACGACGAAGCGACGCAATCGTACCGCGTTTTTGTCATCCAGGAAGGGATCACGAAATTACGCGTTGTCCAGTTAGGTATCGAAGAAGGTGATTCGTGGCAGATATTATCGGGAATTGAGCCGGACGAAACCGTCGCCACGAGCAACCTCGACCAACTCTATGAGGGGGCGAAGGTAGCCTTTTGATTCCAGATTTCAGATTCCGAATTCCAAATTGGCTAGGTCGATATGGAATCCGGAATCTGGAATCCGGAATCTGGAATTATTCATATGCAATGGCTGGCTGAAATATGCGTCCACCGACCGGTCTTTGCGACCGTGATCGTCATGTTCCTGACGGTCGTGGGCGGTTTTAGCTTTTTTACGCTTGGCGTCGATCGATTTCCAAAGATCGACTTGCCGACGATCTCCGTTAGGACGAGCAATCCCGGCGCCGCACCTGAAGAGATCGAGACCGAGATCACCGACGTTATCGAGGGCGCTCTGAACACAGTTCCCGGCGTCGAAGAGATGCGCTCCAGCTCACAGCGAGGAAGCTCAAATGTGACGCTCACATTCAGTCTCGACAAGGATCCTGACGTCGCCTTTCAGGAGGTCCAGCAAAAGCTCAGCAACATCCTCAATCGTCTTCCCGAGACGGCCGACCCGCCGTCCGCGCAAAAGAGCGACCCCGATTCGCAGCCGATCCTGATGTACACCATCAGCGCTCCGCGAAACGTAATGGAGCTCAGCGAGCAGGTCGAGGAACTTATTCAAAAACGCATCGAGAGCGCCGATGGCGTCGGCGAAGTGTTTATCTGGGGATCGCGCTCGCCGCAGATCAGGATAAGCGTCAATCCAGATCGGCTTCGCGCATTCAATATCGCCGTGACCGAGGTGACGTCAGCGATACGCTCTCAGAATCAGGAGATGCCCGGCGGTTCGATCGTTGAGGGGCAGCGAACGCTTGGCGTGCGGACGATGAGCAAGTTGACTGACGTCGATCAGTTCAATGATATCGTCATCGCAACACGCAACGGTTTTCCGATAAAGATCAAGGACATCGGAACGGTTGAAAAGACAGGTGGCGAGCCCTCCTCCGCCGCCTCGCTCGACGGACGCCCGGCCGTGTCCGTCGGCGTCCGTAAGCAGGCCGGGGCGAACACGATCGCGGTCATCGACAACGTCAAGACGCGGATGGCCTCGATCATTCCGAACCTGCCTGACGATATGAAGGTCGCCCTGATCCGCGACCAGTCAGAGTTTATTCAAAACTCGCTGACCGCTATCGAGGAGCACCTCGTGCTCGGCGGTTTGTTCGCAGCCATCGTCGTCTTTTTGTTCCTCTGGAATTTTCGCTCGACGATCATAGCGGCCCTGGCGATTCCCGTATCGATCATCGCAGCGTTTGCGGCGATTGCCGCATTCGGCTTCTCGCTTAATCAGATGACGATGCTGGCCCTGACGCTGATGGTCGGTATTGTGATCGACGATGCGATCGTCGTGCTCGAGAATATCTATCGCTTTGTCGAAGAAAAAGGAATGGACCCATTCCGAGCCGCAGTCGAGGGCACGCGCGAGATCGGCCTGGCCGTGTTGGCAACGACGCTCTCGCTGTTGGCGGTATTTATTCCCGTCGGCTTTATGACCGGTATTGTCGGTCGTTTTATGTCGTCCTTCGGGCTGACCGCGGCGGCGGCCATCGCAGTTTCGCTGATAGTGTCGTTCACCCTCACGCCAATGCTCGCGGCGCGGTGGATAAAGAGGAATGAAAGTGAGAAGGGGAGACAGAGAGACGGGGAGGTCGTTGAAACCGAAAGCGACGACCTGGAAGCGGTCGCAGATCGAAATTCGCAAATCGAAAATAGCTCCAAGTCCGGCTGGTTCTACAGCAAGGTCGAGGGAACATACACATGGCTGCTGCGGCTTGCAATGAGGTTTCGCTGGGCGGTCGTGCTGATATGCATCGTCACAGTGGCGTCGATCGTGCCGCTTTACAAATTTGTCGGCATGGCATTCCTGCCCGACGAGGACGAATCGCTGTTTCAGGTGAACCTCCGCGGCCCGCAAGGCACTTCCCTCTCTGCGACGCAATCGATGCTCGACCGCATTGCCCGCGACATTCGAGCCGAAGTGCCGGGCGTTCGAAATACGCTGATCCTCGCAGGTTTCGGTCGTGGCTCAGGCTCTAACAATGGATTCATAAACGTCTCATTGCTGCCTGTAAAGGAGCGTTCACTCTCACAGGCCGATCTCATCAACAAAACGAGGCAGATCGCAAAAAAATACTCGTCCAAGGACTATCAGGTCTCGGTTTCGGCCTCCTCATCGATCGCCGGCAGCATCGGCCTCGGGCGCGGCGGGTCAGGCGTCGGCATGTATATCGCGGGGCCGGACATGGCAAAACTCACCGAGTATGCCAACGCAATGGTCGAAAGGATGAAGCAGGATCCCGTGTATCGTGATCCCGACACCTCGATCGAGGTCGGCAATCCCGAGGTACGCGTCACTATCGACCGCACAAAGGCCGCCGACCTCGGCGTGCGGGCCGGTGATGTTGCACAGGCCCTGAATATCCTGTCTGCCGGCCAGATCGTATCGACCTACAGCGAGAATTCACGTCAATACGATGTCGTGGTCCGGGCCGAGGAGTCGTATAGACGTGACCGCAGCAACTTCCGCTTCTTTACGGTCGGCTCCTCGAATGGCGGTACGGTCGATCTCGACCGCGTCGTCAAGATCGCTGAAGGCACGTCGCCCTCATCGATCAGCCGGCTCAATCGACAACGTCAGGTCACGGTATCTGCCGGACTGCCCCCCAACGCAGCCGAATCCGATGCGATCGCAAAAATGGAACGCATCGCCAATGAACTCAATATGCCGGCCGAGTATGTAACGGGCGTGACCGGCCAGTCAAAGGAACTGCAAAAGGCGTATGACGCATTTCTTTATGCCTTTCTGCTGTCCTTCGTGTTTATGTATCTGATCCTGGCGGCGCAGTTCGAATCTTTCATTCATCCGGTCACGATCCTGCTTACGCTGCCGCTCGCCGTGCCATTCGCATTGTTATCGACGGCCATCGCAGGACAGACGCTCAACATCTTCTCAGCACTCGGCATCCTGCTCTTGTTCGGCATCGTCAAGAAGAATGCGATCCTCCAGATCGACCACACAAATAATCTCCGCTCTCAGGGCATGGGCCGCTACGACGCGATCATTCAGGCAAACCGTGATCGCCTGCGGCCGATACTGATGACAACGATCGCTCTGGTCGCCGGTATGGTCCCGCTGATCCTCGGCACCGGTGCCGGAGCGGCGACGAACCGTTCGATCGGCATCCTGGTCGTCGGCGGCCAGTCGCTGTGCCTGCTGCTTACGCTGCTGGCCGTGCCGGTCTTTTATTCGCTGTTTGATGACGCATCAGAAACGGCCGTCTGGCAGAGCATCTCACGGGGCGGCGGCAGCATCATCTCGGTGTTTAAGAAGAAAAAAACTGATTCAGGAGCCGACACGATCTAAGATGGCCCTGATACTGATCACTCGCGCTCTCGGCCGCAGACTTTGCGTTCAATTCGCGGGCTTGGGCCTTGCACTATTACTTGCAGGCCAAGGTAATGCTCAAACGCCGACGCCCACTTCAACGCCTGAAGAGCCGAACCCTATAGCTCCGTCATTCAGTTCGCCGTCACGTCCCTTGCCGAGTCTCGAACGCGTCGGTGTTACGACAGCGGACCCGCTGTCGCTCACGCTCGCCGCTGCGATCGAGATGGCCCTGAAGAACAACAATGATATCGACGTTTCGCGAAATGATGCACTCATAGCGGATTTTAATCTGAAAGCTGCGCGCGGCATCTACGACCCGCTCGTTAACTCGCAGACCTTCTTCGAAAGCCGGACGACACCGACCGCATCGACGATCGGCGGTGCCGTTGACGGCAAGGTGACGCAGCGTCAGTTCTTCAACGACCTCGGCCTGTCGGGCTTCGTCCCGCGATTTGGCGGCTCGTATGACGTCGTCTTTAATTCGGCGCGGACCAATACCTCAAATCGCAACGCCACCCTCAACCCTCAGTTCCCAGCGAATCTTATCGCGTCATACGTGCAGCCGCTTTGGCGTAACCGCAGCATCGACGCGAATCGCCGCTCGATCCAGATCGCTAGGAAGAACGTCGAGATATCCGATTCACAACTGCGCTCAAAAGCCATCACCGTCATCTCCGACGTAGAGCAGGCTTACTGGGACCTTGTGTTTGCCCTGAAAAACCTGCAGGTCCAGACCGATACTCTGCGGCAGGCCCGCGAGCAGCTGGAGAGCAACAAACGGCTGGTCGCGAAAGGCGTTCTCGCCCCGATCGAGATCGTGGCGGCAAACTCGCAGATCGCGACCCTTGAGCAGGCGGTCTATGCTGCCAAGGAGAGCATCACGCGGGCTGAGAATTCCCTGAAAACGCTGCTGTTGCCGGATCGCAACGCCGACGAATGGTCGCGGCCGTTCACGCCCGTCACATCCGCCGAGCTCGATCTGCCGAGGATCGGGCTTGAGGTTGCTGTCACCGAAGCGTTCAGGAATAGGCCGGAGATAGCCCAATATGATGGCTTGGCCGAGATAAACCGGATCGACGAAAAATACTACCGCAACCAAGCCAAGCCGCAGATCGATCTCGTCGGTTCATACACCTCGGCCGGCCTCGCCGGAACGCCAAATCCGCTCTCGACGGGCGGCCAGAATGTGCCTGCCAATCTGCGCGGAGGTTATTTCACGTCGCTTGGCAATCTTCTCGCCCAGGACTTCCCAACCTACCGTGCGGGAGTGCAAATTGCATTTCCATTAAGAAACCGGACCGCTAAGGCCGATCTCGGCCGTGTCCTTGTCGAGGGTGAGCGTATCGCCAACAACCGCGCTCAGGTCGAACAGTTGATCGAAGCTGACGTTCGCAACGCGCTCCAGGCCCTTCGCTCGGCCGAATCTCGGCTCGCGTCCGCGACCGAGACCCGGATCGCTTCCGAAGAACTCTATGCCAGCGAACAGCGTCAATTTCGGGCCGGTACGACCACGTTCTACCTCGTGCTGCAGCGCCAGACTGACCTGACCGCCGCTCTTGGCCGCGAGCTTCAGGCACGCACAGACCTGAACAAGGCTGTCTCGGAATTTAACCGAGCGATCGGCGTCACGCTCTCGGCCAACAACGTCTCGGTCACGCGTTGACGTCGATCACATCGCGGCTTAACATGGCTGAAACCTTTTCGGCTACAATTCGAATTACAGTTTGTTCATTTACGGAGTGACTATGAGTTCTCTATTTCGCAATGTTTCCGCAGGTGTCCTGATAGCCCTGGCCGTGTTTGCACTCGTCCCCGCTACGCCTGCCCAAAGTAAGGCCGGCATCAAGGTGCCCGTGACGTATTACAAGCTTGGCAACGACCTTAAGGTCGTGCTCTCGCCGGAGCATTCGGCACCGCTTGTGACGGTCGCCGTGTATTACAACATCGGCTTTCGCATCGAACCGCGCGACCGGACCGGCTTTGCGCATTTGTTCGAGCACCTGATGTTTCAGGGATCAAAGAATCTCGGCAAGATGGAATTCATCCGTCTCGTGGAATCGAACGGCGGCGTGCTCAACGGCTCGACTCGGTTTGATTTTACGAACTACTTCGCCGTCGTTCCGGCCCACAAGACCGAGACGCTGCTCTGGGCCGAGGCTGACAGAATGAAAGGTCTCGACATTACGCAAGACAACCTCACAAACCAGCAGGGCGTCGTCTCAAACGAGGTCAAGGTCAACGTGCTCAACCAGCCCTACGGATCGTTCCCGTGGATCGATCTGCCGATGGCCGCGTTCACAAACTGGTATAACGCGCACAACTTTTATGGCGACCTCAAGGACCTCGATGCCGCGACGCTTGACGATGCAAAGGCATTTGCGGCCAAGTACTACCAGCCACAGAACGCCGTATTGGTCGTCGCGGGCGATTTTGACGAAAAGAACGTCAAAGGCTGGGTCGATAAGTATTTCTCAAAGATACCCTCGCAGAAGCCCGAACCGCTTCCTGAGTTGACCGAGCCGCGTCAGGAAAAGGAAAAGACGGTCACGCGCACAGATGCACTCGCCAAGAAGCCCGCCATCGGCTTCGGCTATCAGATGCCAAAGCGCGGCACGCCCGAGTATTACGCGATGGGCCTGCTCGACCAGATACTCCTACAGGGCGAGGATTCGATGCTCTATCAGGAGCTCGTCAAGAACAAGACCTATACAAGCGGCCTAAACGGCGGCATCAACGGCTATCTGGGCAATATGTTCAACTACAACGGCCCAATGCTATTTAGCGTGGACCTGATCCACGACGACAAGTACACGCCGCAGGAGATACTAGCCGCTGCCGACGGCGTTATTGCCCGGGTGCAGGACAAGCCTATCGATAAAAAGGCCATCGACCGAGCGATCGTCAAGCTGCGCAGCGGCCTCTACGACACGATGACGCAATTCGGCGGCTTTGGCCGTGCCGATCTGCTGGCGAGCTTTGCCCTGTTTGACGACAAACCCAACAACATCAACCAGATCGAGGCGAATTTCAAAAAGGTAACGCCCGCACTGATCCAGAAAACGGCAAAGGAATACCTGCGTAAAACAAACCGCACGGTCGTGGTACTTAACGTAGAAAAGTCGGCCACGGCGGAGTAACACCAATGCAAAATTCAAAATTCAAAATGCAAAATAAAGCCCTTCCTTCGCGTCTTTGCGTCTTTGCGGGAGTTCTCCTGTTGACCGCCGTCAGCGGATTCGGCCAGAAAGAAACGCCTCCGGCCGGCGGCCAGCCCAAGGCATTTGTATTCCCTAAACAGGAAACCTACACGCTCAGCAATGGCATGCGCGTGACGCTCGTCAAATACGGTTCTGTCCCAAAGGTTGCGATGCAAGCCGTCGTGCGCGCCGGCTCGCTCAACGAGATGAGCAGCCAGCGTTGGATCTCAGACATGGTATCGACGCTGTTGAAAGAAGGCACATCGAACCGCACCGCCGAACAGATCGCCCGTGAGACCGCCGAAATGGGCGGCAGCATCTTCTCCTCGGCCGGGACCGACAAGACTGTCGTCGGCGGTGAGGCACTATCGGAATTCGATACGCGGTTTCTCTCGCTGATGGCCGACGTCCTGATGCACCCGAAGTTTGCCGCCGATGACCTCGAAAAGGTCCGCGCCAATAAGCTCCGCGAACTCGCTATCAGCAAAGCGCAGCCCGGAACGCTGGCTTGGGAAAAGTTTCGGGCCGTCATCTTCCCGGACCACGCCTACGGCTCGATCTTCCCGACCGAGGAAGGCCTCAAGGCATATACGATGCAGGACGTTAAGTCCTTTTATTACAACCAATACGGTGCCGCACGCACGCACCTGTATGTCGTCGGCCAGTTCGACGCGGCCAAGATGCGCTCCGCGATCGAAAAGGAATTCGGCACCTGGAAGAAGGGCGCCGAGCCGATCCGCAACGCACCGAAGATCGATGCCAAATACTCGCTCGACGTGATCGACCGGCCCGGTGCACCGCAATCAACGATCTACCTCGGCATGCCCGCAATGTCGCCGTCGGATGACGACTTTATCAAATTCACCGTGATGGATTCGCTGCTCGGCAGCTCGTTCGGCTCGCGCATCACGTCAAACATCCGCGAGAACAAGGGCTACACCTACTCGCCCAACAGCTTTATCTGGAACCGCTACAAGACCGGCTATTGGATCGAGAACGCCGACGTCACCACCGAGCACACCGGAGCCTCGATCAAAGAGATCCTCCACGAGATCGAACGCCTCCAGGAAGAACCGCCGTCCGACGCCGAGCTCCAGGGCATTAAAAACTACCTCGTCGGGATCTACGTCCTCCAAAACTCGTCCCGCACAGGCGTGGTCGGCCAGCTCGAGTCCGGCAACTACAACGAACTGTCAAAGGACTACCTCGACACCTACGTCCAGAACCTGGCCGCTGTCACGCCCGCCGACGTATCGGAAATGGCCCGTAAATACCTCCTCCGCGACAAAATGACCCTCGTCGTTGTCGGCGACAAATCCAAGATCACGGAGCAGCTCAAACCGTACGAAAACTGATCGGCCGTACGGCCAGTGGGTGCCGTCGTTGCTAGAAGAAATCACGGCACTGATATATCATCGCCTGGGGAACACACGTCTGAAATAAATTTGGAGGTGATGTGGGATGCATCTTTGCTTTCTATCCCGAACGAATGTGCTTTCGATCGTATTTAGAGTTACCGTGGTAGCGGTTGCTCTTTTCTTATTTGTCCCTGGTAAAGTCAACGCGCAGGCCACATGGCGCCTCAAGCTCGCCGACGTCGAGGTCGTTGAGCAGCGCGAGGCCAGCGGTGACAGGCCGTATTTTGCTGTGATCCAGTTTCGGTCGCGATTTAACACGCGCAACTCCACCGAGGTAAAGGTCGTCAGCTACGAGCCGCATGATTGGGTATCAAAGCCTGAGTTCCGCAGCGGCCTCAGCGCGCGCGGCGACCACATATTCAGCCGCCAGCGGGCGGCCCTGCCATTCTGGATGGGCACTGAGTGGCAGAATATGACACCTCTTCCGTCGCCCTTTGTCGGCGACTCGATCGACTTGCGCCTGGTTACGCCCGAGGTCTTGCGGATGGAGGTAGCGGGCGCTGTCATTGTTGGCCTTGATAACAATAATACGCCGCCGCACATCATTCGCGGATTGCTCGATTCTATCGGGCAAGTGCTCGACCAGACACTGCGGGAAAAGATCGAACGAAATACTGCTGTCGTGGCGTCAGCTGCAACCTTTAGCAAGGACTTCGAGGACCGCCTCGGTGAGATCGCCAAGGGACTGGTGACGGTACCCCGTGTTATGGAGCTCCTGGGGCAACTCACGGTCGGCTCGACGTTCAATCCTGACCAGATCATCGGGGTCCACACCTTTTTGATGCCCGTCCTTAACGGATTTCCGGAGCGAGTCGAGCCTCGGTCCATCAATCTGCCTAACGTGATCGTGGCGGGGCCGGTCGAATTTCGATCAAAGACGTTGGCCCTTCAACCTTGGTCTGAAACCCTTACTTTCAAAGGTTCCGGCGGCGAATACCGTGTCTCGGCCCGTCTCGAGGGCTCGGCCTGTCGTGGGACCGTTCGTGATCTGAACTTTTCTTTCCTGTCCGGTGACGACGGATTGAGGGACGATTCGCGTCTGGAGTTGGAACTGAACGTCGCAGGCCGTGAGCCTATGATAATTCCGCTGGGCGGGGGAAACGGCGACCGCACCAATACCATGTTCACGCGGACCGCTCGGCTGCCGAGCTCGGTAAATCGCTCTGACATCAGGCAGGTGGGAATCAGATTCTCGAGCCGCGGGGGCTTTGGCCTGTCTCAGGACAACTGGACGTTGAACGCGATGCAGGTCGTGGCCGGCGGTGAAACCGTAGTAAGCAGTTCAGGCAGGCCGCTGATGCGCTTCACCGGACAGCAACGCCGCATGATGGTTGAGACCGGGTGCGGCTCAGCGAGTTCTGCCGGCGGAACGGCATCGGCCGATCCGGTCATTGATACCGTCGAAATAACGCTCGCCACCGGCGACGACGACCTTCGCGGCGGGAACGACAACGCATTTGTTTTTGCGATCCTTTCTGACGGAAGGAGAATAGAGGTGCCCTTTAACAGCCGGCGGCGCTTGGCCGACAGGACCTCGAAAACCGTATCGCTCTCGTTACCGACGGGAACGCGGGTATCGCATGTTCAAAGCATCGGCGTCAGAGCGACCCTAACAGGAGGGATCGGCGGCGATAACTGGAATATTGACTCGGTCAACGCTATCACGGTCTCGCGCGCCGGCCGTCAGCCACTCCTTTCAAAGTCCGGCAGGCCGCTAACCCGGCTTTCGAGAGAGAACCGCGAAACCATATGGCGGATCGGACGGTAGGCGGCCGGAAGGGCCGTTTCCGTATCCCACAGGCTGACTCTGTGCCTCGTCGCGAGCAGGGCTCCTGTTGCAGACGCTGGTGGTTTCGGCCAGATTCAGGAGCAGGATGCCGGGGCTGAACGCCGGGGCGATGAAGCATTGAGTCCCGGGGATCTTGATGCGATAGTGGCGGCAGAAGGACGAGGCGTGCACCGTCCAGCCCATCTGTTTCTTGACCACGGGAAAGCTCTCGTCCGAGGGCGGCGCGGCGGGCTCGACCGCGATCGCGTCCTCGGTTTGGCTGTAATAGAGTGTCACAAAGCCCGGGCGGCCCAGGGCGTTGTAGGCGGTCGAATTAAGATAGATCGTCCCTTGCGAGTTGATCGTCACCCGCGCCACCCGCGGTCTATTCGGCCCCGACGCCGGCCCACCTCGAAATTTCTCAAATCCCCGGTTAAGAATCGCTGCTCGTTCGTGGTTCATTGTTCGTTTGTGCTCCTTGTTAGTGTTTTGAGTTATGTTTCATATATAGCACATTCTTGCATTCCGTGTCAAGCAAAGCGTCTTTCCGCCTCCTGCGGCTTGCCGCCCTATTTGCGGAGGAGCTTGCTCCTCCGAGATCAGCCAACCAACCT